>NZ_JAOWIA010000034.1:0-222164 GCF_030332345.1 Citrobacter sp. Cpo221 | reverse complement strand
GGAAGGTGCGAACAAGTTCCTGATATGAGATCATCATATTCATCCGGAGCGCATCCCAGAGGGACATCATGAGCCATCAACTCACCTTCGCCGATAGTGAATTCAGCACTAAGCGCCGTCAGACCCGAAAAGAGATTTTCCTCTCCCGCATGGAGCAGATTCTGCCATGGCAGAATATGACCGCTGTCATCGAGCCGTTTTATCCCAAGGCGGGCAATGGCCGACGGCCCTATCCGCTGGAGACCATGCTGCGTATTCACTGCATGCAGCATTGGTACAACCTGAGCGACGGTGCCATGGAAGATGCCCTGTACGAAATCGCCTCCATGCGCCTGTTTGCCCGATTATCCCTGGATAGCGCCCTGCCGGATCGCACCACCATCATGAATTTCCGCCACCTGCTCGAGCAGCATCAACTGGCCCGTCAATTGTTCAAGACCATCAATCGCTGGCTGGCCGAAGCAGGCGTCATGATGACCCAAGGCACTTTGGTGGATGCCACCATCATTGAGGCACCCAGCTCTACCAAGAACAAAGAGCAGCAACGCGATCCGGAGATGCATCAGACCAAGAAAGGCAATCAGTGGCACTTTGGCATGAAGGCCCACATTGGTGTCGATGCCAAGAGTGGCCTGACCCACAGCCTGGTCACCACCGCGGCCAACGAGCATGACCTCAATCAGCTGGGTAATCTGCTTCATGGAGAGGAGCAATTTGTCTCAGCCGATGCCGGCTACCAAGGAGCGCCACAGCGCGAGGAGCTGGCCGAGGTGGATGTGGACTGGCTGATCGCCGAGCGTCCCGGCAGGGTAAAAACCTTGAAGCAGCATCCGCGCAAGAACAAAACGGCCATCAACATCGAATACATGAAAGCCAGCATCCGTGCCAGGGTGGAGCACCCGTTTCGCATCATCAAGCGGCAGTTCGGCTTCGTGAAAGCCAGATACAAGGGGCTGCTGAAAAACGATAACCAACTGGCGATGTTATTCACCCTGGCCAACCTGTTTCGGGTGGACCAAATGATACGTCAGTGGGAGAGATCTCAGTAAAAACCGGAAATAACGCCAGAAATGGTGGAAAAAATAGCCTAAATAGGCTGATTCGATGTGTTTGCGGGAAAAAAATCGGCCCAGATCCGCGAAATTTTAATCAGCGAGTCAGCTTGGGAAGAAATGACCTGCTTATTCGCACCTTCCCTTGAGTTTCTCTGCTGTCTATTTCACTCTTCACTGCGAAAAATCCTGATATTCACATCAATATAAATTTAGGTGATGATATGTTATCCATATTTAAGGCAGGGCCAGCGGCAAATAAAGTCCCGGCGGAGAAAGTCCAGGAAACTTATGGCCGATACCGCATTCAGGCATTACTCAGTGTATTTCTTGGCTATCTCGCATACTATATTGTGCGCAATAACTTCACGCTCTCAACACCGTACCTGAAAGAACATCTGGATCTCAGTGCCACGCAAATTGGTCTACTCAGCAGTTGTATGCTTATTGCCTATGGGATCAGTAAAGGCATTATGAGTAGTCTGGCAGACAAGGCCAGCCCTAAGGTCTTTATGGCATGCGGCCTGGTTCTGTGCGCCATCGTAAACGTCGGTTTAGGATTCAGTACCGGATTCTGGATTTTTGCCGCTCTGGTCGTTTTCAATGGCTTGTTCCAGGGAATGGGCGTTGGTCCTTCATTTATTACCATTGCCAACTGGTTTCCGCGTAAAGAACGTGGACGCGTCGGCGCATTCTGGAATATTTCTCACAACGTTGGCGGTGGTATTGTCGCTCCGATTGTTGGTGCCGCCTTTGCCATTTTAGGGAGCGAGCACTGGCAAAGCGCCAGCTATATTGTCCCGGCCGGTGTTGCCGTACTGTTTGCTTTTATTGTGCTGATGCTGGGGAAAGGTTCACCGCGCCAGGAAGGCTTACCGGCTCTGGAACAAATGATGCCGGAAGAAAAAGTAGTATTAAATTCCCGACACGCTGTCCAGGCACCAGAAAATATGAGTGCCTTCCAGATTTTCTGCACCTATGTGCTGCGTAATAAGAATGCCTGGTATGTTTCACTGGTAGATGTCTTCGTCTATATGGTGCGTTTTGGCATGATTAGTTGGTTGCCTATTTATCTGTTAACCGAAAAACATTTCTCGAAAGAGCAAATGAGCATCGCTTTTCTGTTTTTTGAATGGGCGGCAATCCCTTCCACATTACTGGCGGGCTGGCTTACCGATAAACTGTTTAAAGGCCGTCGCATGCCGCTGGCCATGATTTGTATGGCGCTGATTTTCGTCTGTTTGATCGGCTACTGGAAAAGTGAATCCCTGCTGATGGTCACTATTTTTGCCGCCATTGTGGGTTGCCTGATCTATGTTCCACAGTTCCTCGCTTCTGTTCAGACGATGGAAATCGTTCCCAGCTTCGCAGTAGGTTCTGCAGTAGGACTGCGCGGATTTATGAGTTACATTTTTGGCGCATCGCTGGGCACCAGTCTGTTTGGCGTAATGGTCGACAAAATGGGGTGGCACGGCGGCTTCTATCTGCTGATGGGGGGTATTGTTTGCTGCATCCTGTTCTGCTACCTCTCTCATCGCGGTGCGCTGGAACTTGAACAACAGCGAAAAAATGCTCAACAAGAAGAAGCATCACTCCAGTTGGCGGATGCCCGGTAATTCATTTCGGTCTCACAAAAAAGTGCCAGCGATGCTGGCACTTCAATAAACTCAGACAAATAATAAATAACTTAAGGTGATAATTTATTGCTAAACGTAACATTCCAAATTATTGCTTACCGTCTGCGACCATAAAGCGAATGATCAAACCACATGCCGGGGCAAGAAACAGGAATAATCCAGTTACCATTTCGTCACCATTGGTCAGCCGCATAGTAAAAACGTAAATTAATGCCGTAAGGATGGCCATGCCGAGAAAAGCGCTAATTGACGCCGCAGCGCCTATAACCTGCCAGATATAGCAACTGACGCACAGAATGCTCAGTATGAGAAAGATCCAGAAATAGAGCATAGCGATACCTCCTGTCTGCCGTAAACTTAACGTAAGTCCTTACACTCCCTTAACTTTATATTCTAAGACAATTCCTATCCGCATGCAATTTGAGCAACATTTTATTCACAAAAATCATTCGACCGCTTACTATTACACTGTTTCTCCGTCGTTTATTTAAGCATCATAAAAACAACGAATTATATATAGGCGAAATTTTGCCCTTAATCGCCCTAAAAACATTTACGAATCTTGAGTAATTATTTCTGGCTGACATTAATTTTCGGGTGTACATTGTGCGTCCGATCATTCATGCCCCCTCGTGGTTTTGTCCTGACTCAGTTTTACACTCTTTACAGGAACCAATGTCGTTCATGGCGGCCTAACGATCAGTGCAGAGTGTAAAGCGACAGATAAAGAATCTTCGCGATACATCTATTTCGTATCAACAGCAGGTGCTTATGTTCCCCCAAAGTAAATTTTCACGCGCGTTTTTGCATCCGCGCTACTGGCTCACATGGTTTGGTGTTGGTGTGCTCTGGTTACTGGTACAGCTTCCCTATCCCGTATTGTGTTTTCTTGGTACCCGTACAGGAACGCTGGCTCGTCCATTTTTAAAACGCCGTGAATCTATTGCACGTAAAAATCTCGAACTCTGTTTCCCAAATCTGTCGCAGGAAGAAAGAGACAAACTGGTCGATGAGAATTTCCGTTCGCTCGGCATGGGGCTGCTTGAAACAGGTATGGCCTGGTTCTGGCCGGACCGTCGGGTGCGTAAATGGTTTGACGTAGAAGGACTGGACAACCTGAAGCGCGCTCAGATGCAAAATCGTGGCGTGATGGTTGTAGGTGTACACTTTATGTCGCTCGAGTTGGGTGGACGCGTAATGGGACTTTGTCAGCCGATGATGGCAACCTATCGCCCGCACAACAATAAGTTGATGGAGTGGATCCAAACCCGCGGTCGTATGCGCTCCAACAAGGCGATGATCGGCAGAAATAATCTGCGTGGTATTGTCGGTGCCCTGAAAAAAGGCGAGGCCGTATGGTTTGCCCCCGATCAGGACTATGGTCGTAAAGGGAGTTCATTCGCCCCCTTCTTCGCAGTCAAAGACGTGGCGACCACCAACGGTACCTACGTACTGTCACGATTATCGGGCGCAGCAATGCTGACCGTAACCATGGTGAGAAAAGCAGATAACACCGGTTACCGCCTGTTCATCACCCCGGAAATGGAAGGTTACCCGGCAGATGAAAGCCAGGCTGCGGCGTATATGAACAAAATTATCGAAAAAGAGATCATGCGTGCACCCGAGCAGTATCTCTGGATCCACCGCCGCTTTAAAACTCGCCCGATGGGTGAAGCTTCGTTGTATATCTAAAAAGAAAGGCCGTAAGGCCTTTCTTTTTTTCTGCGGCTGAATTACTTAACGCCCCATTTGCTGTGCAGTTCAGCCATTCGCTCGCTGTAGTTGCGGGCGATGCAGGCTGATTTATCCTGTTCCTTCCAACACTCGTTACGCCCTTTCACCCAGCCGCGTTGTTCTGCTTTCAGCGTCGGGTTATTGCTCGATTTAACCAGCGCCTGCTTGTAGGCTCCGTTTAACGCTAAATCCATTTCTGAGAGCGAAGGGCTCTGGCAGATAATCTCTTCGATACTGCCTTTTGCAACCGCAGCGCATGAAAAAGAGGGTCCCGTGCTGGTCGATTTTTTGGCCCCAGAAAAGTCAATATTATCTTCAGGCAGGCATACCCCGTGCTTTCGATTCGGCCCACTCCAGGAAACGTCCGGATTTCCGTCATCTTTACGAGAAATAGAAACCGTATTGTTCCCGCTTTTAGCCTCCCAGTAATTTTCATTGAAGGCCTTCACCGTCGCCTTCGAGCCATCAATCCAAACATTGCCTTTACCATCACTATTCACCCCACCAATACTTGCACAGCTGAAATTAAACGCCAACGGTGAGGCCGCCATCGACGTCAATGGCGTAAAAACGAGTGCTAACATCATTAATCTGGTCATTTTTAACCTTTTCATTATCTCATTCCGCGAAAAATTAACCGCATTAACATAATGGCGATATAAGAATTCTCCGAGTAAACATTACGTCGCTCAATAGCAATTTATTACCGGCAGAAATTAAACTGTCGCCGAATCACGACAGTTGTAAGTTATTAAAATCAAATAGAAAAATGCCTCTTGTCTCGTCTCATTTTTAGGCGTACATTAGCGCCGTCTGGAGCATTAAAGCTCAGAATTCTGAGGTGATGCAGCCAAGCAAATGAGGGGTATTCTCCCTTTCGTTCGCGTGTGCATCAGCTCTCTGTCAGGTAAGCATATGTTCATTTAGACGTACCCCAGGTACGCGGAGAGATGAAAAGTGAAATATTTCTTTATGGGCATTTCTTTTATGGTCATCGTTTGGGCCGGTACTTTCGCCCTGATGATCTAAATTAAAAGACGCAGCAAAAAACAGGAGCCATCAGGCTCCTGTTTGCATTTTGGGGGAATATTCGTCAGTCGGTACTTTCAGAAGTCGATTTTGCACTGGTCGGTAACAGGCCATCTGCGCGAAACATCGCCTTGATGCCGCGAATAGCCTGGCGGGTACGGTCACGGTTTTCAATCAACGCAAATCGCACATGCGTATCACCATAATCACCAAACCCAATCCCTGGCGAAACGCATACCTTCGCTTCGTTCAGCAGCTTCTTGGCAAACTCAAGTGACCCCATCCCGGCGTATTGCTCTGGAATTTTCGCCCAAACGTACATTGAGGCCTTTGGCATCTCGACCATCCAGCCTGCTTCATGCAGTCCTTTGACCAGCACATCACGACGACGTTTATATTGCTCAGCGATATCCCGCACACATTGCTGATCGCCTTCCAGCGCGGCAATTGCCGCAACCTGCAGTGGCGTAAAGGTCCCGTAATCGTGATAGCTCTTGATTCGCGCCAGCGCGTTCACCAGCGTTTTGTTGCCCACCATAAACCCGATACGCCATCCCGCCATGTTGTAGCTTTTCGACAGGGTGAAAAATTCAACAGCGACGTCGCGAGCGCCGGGTACCTGCATAATCGATGGTGCCTTCCAGCCGTCATAAACAATATCAGCGTAGGCCAGGTCGTGAACCACCAGCACGTCATAGCGTTTAGCCAGGGCCACCACTTTCTCAAAGAATTCCAGCTCGACGCACTGCGCGGTCGGGTTGGATGGGAAACCTAAGATCATCATCTTCGGCTTCGGGTAACTTTCGCGTATTGCGCGTTCCAGCTCATTAAAGAAGTCGACACCCTCAACCAGCGGCACTGAACGCACCTGCGCGCCGGCAATCACCGCGCCATAGATATGGATGGGATAACTTGGGTTGGGCACGAGGACCGTATCACCGTGATCGAGCGTAGCCAGCATCAGGTGCGCCAGCCCCTCTTTGGAACCGATGGTCACAATGGCTTCGGATTCAGGATCGATCTCAACGTCATAGCGTTCCTGGTACCAGCGGGAAATCGCCCGACGCAAACGCGGAATGCCGCGTGAGGTGGAATAACCGTGAGTATCCGGGCGCTGCGCCACGGTACACAGTTTTTCAACAATGTGAGGAGGCGTGGCCCCATCCGGGTTCCCCATGCTGAAGTCGATAATATCTTCGCCGCGCCGACGCGCAGCCATCTTCAGTTCAGCCGTGATGTTAAAAACGTACGGGGGAAGTCGATCAATACGCGTAAAGCGACGTTCAGGGCGGGAGTCAGCCATAATATCCTCAGATTAACGTTAGCGCCCGGACCGTCCGAGCGACGCTGCCACGATGGTGGCACGTTTAGAAAATAGCCTGAATAATTTCCTTCTGTCGAGAGGCAACACAAAATATTTTTTCCTGACAAAAAAAGAGGAACAGCATAGTAAAATGAGGAAATATTCATTTTCACAATCCGCTTAAAATTACCATCATTTAACATTTTGTTGTTAAATACATTACCTTGAATGCGGCGCTGACAGGACAGGTATTGTAAATACAACAATCATGCAACAATCCCCTTTTAATATTATGGTTTTTCCCCATTAGCTCTGAGCTGCGGGGATGCTGGTCATCCTGCCTCAGGTTACCTATCATAGTGGTTTAACCCTTGCGCAAGAGTCACCCGTGCACGAAATATTCAATATGCTGCTGGCGGTATTTGACCGGGCAGCACTGATGCTGTTCTGTCTGTTTTTCCTGATTCGTATCCGCCTGTTTCGCGAACTGTTGCACAAGTCAGCCCACTCCCCAAAAGAGCTGCTCGCCGTTACCGCGATTTTCTCCATGTTTGCCCTGTTCAGTACCTGGTCAGGCGTACCGGTAGAAGGTTCTCTGGTCAACGTGCGTATTATCGCGGTTATGTCAGGAGGGATCCTGTTCGGTCCGTGGGTTGGCATTATTACGGGGCTGATCGCAGGCACCCACCGTTACCTGATCGATATTGGCGGCGTAACTGCCCTGCCCTGCTTTATTACCAGCATTCTGGCTGGCTGCATTGCCGGGTGGATCAACCGTAAGATCCCCAAAGCGCAGCACTGGCGCGCGGGTATTTTAGGCGGAATGCTGTGCGAATCACTGACCATGATCCTCGTTGTCGCCTGGGCGCCCACCACCGACCTGGGGCTGGATATTGTCTCAAAAATCGGTATCCCGATGATCCTCGGCAGCGTCTGTATTGGCTTTATCGTGATGCTGGTACAAAGCGTTGAAGGTGAGAAAGAAGCCAGCGCTGCAAAACAGGCCAAGCTGGCGCTGGATATCGCCAACAAAACGCTGCCGCTCTTTCGCCAGGTCAACAGCGAGTCGTTACGTCAGGTGTGCGAAATTATTCGCCACGATATCCACGCTGACGCGGTTGCCATCACCAATACTCAGCATGTTCTGGCCTATGTTGGCGTCGGAGAGATCAACTACCGCGATAACGATGACTTCGTCAGCCCCACCACGCAGGAAGCCATAAATCACGGTAAAATCATCATAAAAAACAATGATGAAGCGCATCGCACCCCGGAAATTCACTCTATGTTGGTGATTCCTCTTTGGGAGAAAGGCGTCGTGACCGGCACGCTGAAGATCTACTATTGCCACGCCCATCAGATAACCTCCTCGTTACAGGAAATGGCGATCGGTCTGTCGCAGATCATCTCCACTCAGCTTGAAGTCTCCCGCGCAGAGCAACTACGAGAAATGGCAAATAAGGCAGAGCTACGCGCGCTGCAAAGCAAAATAAATCCCCATTTTCTGTTTAACGCTCTGAACGCGATTTCATCGTCGGTGCGGCTTAACCCGGACACCGCACGTCAGCTCATTTTTAATTTGTCGCGCTATCTTCGCTATAATATTGAATTAAAAGACGATGAGCAGATCGACATCAAGAAAGAGCTGTATCAAATCAAGGATTACATCACCATCGAACAGGCCCGCTTTGGCGACAAGCTGACCGTTATTTATGATATCGACGAAGAGGTAAGCTGTTTTATCCCCAGCTTGTTGATTCAGCCGTTGGTAGAGAACGCTATCGTCCATGGGATCCAGCCCTGCAAAGGAAAAGGCGTGGTCACTATCAGCGTTGCGGAGTGCGGTAACCGGGTACGGATTGCCGTGCGGGATACGGGTCATGGTATCGATCCAAAAGTGATTGAGCGGGTCGAATCCAATGAAATGCCGGGCAATAAAATTGGTCTGTTGAATGTGCACCATCGCGTTAAGCTGCTCTACGGTGAGGGATTACATATCCGCCGTCTGGAGCCAGGCACTGAGATTGCCTTTTATGTGCCTAATCAGCACTCGCCCGCTGCCGCACCGGCCACATTATTGCTTTAACCAGGAGTGAAGTCGTGAAAGTCATCATTGTTGAAGATGAATTCCTGGCCCAACAGGAACTGAGCTGGCTGATAAAAGAGCATAGCCAGATGGAGATTGTCGGCACGTTTGACGATGGTCTGGACGTGCTGAAATACCTCCAGCACAACCGCATTGACGCCATTTTTCTGGATATCAATATTCCCTCGCTGGACGGCGTATTGCTGGCACAAAATATCAGCCAGTTCGCGCATAAACCCTTTATTGTGTTTATTACCGCGTGGAAAGAGCACGCCGTTGAAGCCTTCGAACTGGAAGCTTTTGACTACATTCTGAAGCCGTACCAGGAATCACGCATTGTCAGCATGCTGCAAAAGCTGGAAGCCGCCTGGCAGCAACAGCAAACGGGAACGTCCCCTGTAAGTCCAGTGGCCCGCGAAAACGATACGATCAACCTGATCAAAGATGAGCGGATCATCGTGACACCAATCAACGACATCTACTACGCTGAAGCGCATGAAAAGATGACGTTCGTCTATACGCGACGAGAATCATACGTCATGCCGATGAACATCAGCGAATTTTGCAGCAAACTGCCGGCTTCGCATTTCTTCCGCTGCCACCGCTCGTTCTGCGTAAATCTGAATAAAATCCGCGAGATCGAACCCTGGTTTAACAACACTTATATTTTGCGTTTAAAGGATCTGGAATTTGAAATCCCGGTTAGTCGGAGTAAAGTGAAAGAGTTCAGACAGTTAATGCATTTATAGTGCAGAGAAAGAACGATGAAAGAGCCAGGCCTACCCGCAGACCAACAGTTTTTCGCCGATCTGTTCAGCGGCCTGGTGTTAAACCCACAGCGTCTGGGGCGCGTGTGGTTCGCAACCCAGCCCACCACGCTACCGACCGGTAGTTTATGTATTGACCTCCCGCGCCTCGATATCGTGCTACGTGGGGAATACAGCAACCGGCTGGAAAAACAGCAGCATAGTCTGGCGGAAGGCGACATGCTGTTTATCCCGGCGAAAGCGGCGAATCTGCCCGGCAGCGATAAACCCGTGATGCTACTAAGCCTGGTGTTTTCCCCGGCATGGCTGGGACTCTCTTTTTACGATAACCGAACCGCATCGCTGTTACGTCCAGTTCGCCGTATTGAGCTACCGCATCCGCAACGTGGCGAAGGCGAGGCGATGCTCACTGCATTAACCCATTTAAGCCGCTCTCCTCAGGCCCAGGATATTATTCAGCCGCTGGTGCTTAGCCTGCTGCATCTGTGTCGTAGTGTGGTCAATACCCGCCCTGACGCAGAGCGTCCGCGCGCTGAATTTCTCTATCACAGTATGTGTAATTGGGTACAGGATAACTATGCTCAACCGCTGACCCGGGAAAGCGTGGCGCTTTTTTTTAATATCACCCCCAATCACCTGTCAAAAGTGTTTGCCCAGCACGGTACCATGGGGTTCGTCGAGTATCTGCGGTGGGTCAGAATGGCGAAGGCACGCATCATCTTACAGAAATACCATCTGTCGATTAGCGAAGTCGCACAACGGTGTGGATATCAGGACAGTGATTATTTCTGCCGCCTGTTCCGACGTCAGTTTGGCCTGACGCCCGGAGAGTACGGCGCACGCTTTCAGTCGGCGCGTTAAGTGAGACAACACCAACGCTGTTAGTCATATCCGTTTGCCTCGTTGTAAAATAGCGGCCTTTAGCCAAATCCTACTGGCTTACTCGATAAAGTGAATATGCGATGAAAAACAGACGTGCACTCTCCCTGATGTGTTTTCAAATGCTGGAATCAGGTGCGGATCGTCAGACCGTGAAAAGAGCCCTCACCTCCCGCCGAGTTAAAGGTCGTCAGGCGGTGGTTCTGCTCTGCAAGCAAGAGATGAAACTGTTAAGAGCCGGGAAACTGCCGGGGCACAACACGCCGCATTGATGATTTCACTTTCCGGTAGCGTTTACCCAGCCTGCAACCACAACGTAGCAGGCTGGATAGCGTTCTTTCAGTGAAGCTTAAAACGTCAGTTCCGCCTCCAGCAGCGCCAGAATGCTCTCGGCATCTTCAGCGGCAAACAACGACTGGCGGAACTGCTTGTTCACCAGCTTACGCGCCAGCTGCGAGAAGACCTTCACGTGGTTAATGCCTTCATCGGCACCCAGCGTCAGCATGATCACCAGTTCCACCTCGCCCATCTCAGACTGCCAGTCAACGGGCTGAGCAAGCCGGGCAATACTGATGCTGGAATGGCGGATCCACTGGGATTTCGTGTGCGGAATTGCCACCCCAAAACCGACTGCGGTGGTAACTATCTCTTCGCGCTGCCAGACATCCTCTTCCAGCTCAAACGGATGTTCAGTGCGTCCGTTTACCCCAAGATTGCCGCACAGAAACTGGATCACCTGCTCTTTGTTGCTCAGAGATTCACCAGCAAAGATATTCTCCAGCGCCAGCAGCGGACGCACATCTTTTTGCGGTGCAAACTGATTCAGCAGATCTTCAATCTCCTGAGCGCTACGGCACTCGCAGGCCTGCATAGCGAGTTCGCGGCATGCCTGGCTGTTCAGTTGACGAAGCTGACTTTTTACCGCCGGAATGCGTGGACTGCTCATACTTAGCTCATCGAGTCCTAAACCCAGCAGCAACGGTAAATAGCGTCCTTCGCCACCCAGTTCTCCGCAAATACCCACCCATTTACCACGTTCGTGCGCCACGTGAACAATCTGCTGCAACATACGCAGGAACGACGGCGTAATCGGGTTGTACAGCGGCGAAACGCGTGGATTATTGCGATCGACGGCGTACAAGTACTGGGTCATGTCATTTGAACCAATACTGAAGAAATCCACCTCATCGCAGAAATGGTCGATGATGTAACACACCGAAGGGACTTCAACCATAATCCCCAATGAGATTGTCGGGGCATGACGTAAACCGTCTGCTTTCAGCGCCACCAGCGCTTTTTGCAGTTCGCTTTTTACCCACAAAATCTGGTCAAGGCTGTGCACCATCGGGATCATCAGCTGTGCGTTACCGAAGGTCGCCGCGCGTAGGATGGCACGCAGTTGGGTACGAAACAGTCCGGCAAACTCCGGATAAATACGCACCGCACGGTAGCCGAGAAACGGATTATCTTCCTGCGGAATATTGAGATAGCGGATATTCTTATCACCACCGATATCCATGGTGCGAAAGATAACCGGCTTGTCGCCTGCGGCCAATAAAACCTGCTGGTAAGCTTCAAACTGTTCCTGCTCGTCAGGAGCGCTGTCGCGGTCCATAAACAGCATTTCAGTACGAAACAGCCCAATCCCTTCCGCACCATTGGCAAATGCACCCGGCGCTTCGAGCGCGGTGCCGATATTCGCCGCAACATCAATACGCTGATTATCTTTGGTCAACGCGGGCTGGGCGGCATCAAGCGCCTGCCGCCGCTGGCATTCATCGGCCAGCTTCTGCGCAATCGCGTAATAGCCGCGAACCGCATCGTCCGGATTGATGGCCAGTACTCCACAACGGGCATCCAGTACCGCAGGCTGCCCTGCATAGCGGCTAATAGCCTCCAGCGGCAAGCCGCTAAGCACCGGAATAGCGGATGCGCGAGCGAGAATCAGGGTATGCGAGGTACGCCCTGTTTTCTCCAGGATCATGCCAGACAGATGCTGCAAATCGAGGCTTAAAAACTGGCTGGGCGTCAAATCCTCAGCGACCAGAATCGTCGGCTTATTCAGCACCAGCGCATTGTGCGGACGTCTTTCAGGCCAGGTGATGTGCAGCAGCTGTTCGCTGATATCACGGATGTCGCTGACACGCTCGCGCAGATAATCGCTACCGGAGGCCGACAGCTTATCGCACACCTGTTCCATATTGGCGACGATTGCGGCCCCTAGCCCCAGATGCTGCTCCAGCATTAAGCGGCGAATATTCCCGGCAAACTCGTCGTCCTGAATCAGAGACAGATGCGCGCTGAGGATGGTTTTACTCTCGCCGTCACGCTCGCGCAGCTGTTGATTGAGCTGTTCGGCAAGCGTCGCCAGACTGTGTTCCAGCCGGGTGTTGTCCTCCGCACTCGCTGCAATGGCGCGATAGCTTTCCAGATTATCGCTCTGCCAAAGCGTGAGCGTACCTGCCCCCACGCCCCCTGCCAGCATGGTGCCATAAAGAAGGTCTGGATTGAGGCGAATCAGCGAACGCGGCAACGGATGCGCCGCCAGTTCCTCCGGAGTCGGTTGAACGCTATCGCTGTCAATAAACCGGTGCTGGAGATACTCCTCCAGCACTCGCCGAGCCTGTTCTTCATCGTGACCGGTGATGGTTAAGCTACAGCTGTCGTTAAACAGCGTCCCGGTGCCAATCAGCGCCAACGAGCTTTTCGCATCCGCCCTCGCATTCTGGCGATGGTTAATAAATATCACCTCACTTTGCCACTGGCTGCACTGCTCTTTCAGCTCCCACGCCGGACGTGCATGCAGACCATTGGGTAACGGGCAAAGAAATTGAATCGTTAGCATAACAACTCCTGATTAGCGCGAAATCAGCACCTGAAATCCGTCAGATGAGCCACGGTTTCGCACGTAAGATGTGAAATAAGAGCCGACAACAACTGCTGGGTCTGAATGATGTCACGACAGTCTGCAATCGATGCCGCGCAGTGCCCATGCCGTGTGGCGGGCCCCATGACAAACGTTGGGATCCCCGTGCCGCTTACGTGCACAGCTCCACCGTCGGTGCCGCCGTTACTGAACATGTCGAGCTGCAAGGAAATCCCCACATCGGCGGCCACGCTTTCAACCCACGCCGTCAGCTTTGGTGGTGCAATCAGCGATTTATCGCTTAACACCAGCATTGGGCCTTTACCAGTCTGCCGATGGTTGGCCGCACCATAATCAAAGTTTTTGGCCCAACAGGCGGTATCCAGCACGATTGCCACATCCGGTGCGACTGCACGTGCTGCTGTTTGTCCTCCGCGCAGTCCTACTTCTTCACTGGAACTGGCCACCAGCCAGACCTCACAAGGGGGAGTTGCGTCATGCCATTCGCGCAGTAGCGCCACCAGCAAATAACATCCAAGTCGGTCATCAAAGGCTTTGCCCATAACTTGCTGGTGCGGCAAAACCTGAAAAGTTGTATCAAAGGTGACACGATCGCCAGGGCGTACACCGGCCTGAAGTACTTCGTCGTAAGATCGCGCGCCAATGTCTACCCGCAGGGCACTGACCTCATTACCGCTGCGCTCTCCATCAAGCAGACCGGGAATTTTGCTCTCTTCACGGGTGGTAATCCGCACCGGCTGCAATTGTCTGGCCGCCATACGCACATTTCCCACCGGCAATACATCGATAGCTCCTTCGCTGGAAATGCTACGTACAATAAATCCCACTTCATCCATATGCGCGCAGATCATCACCTTCGGACCGGTTGATTCATTCAGACGGATCAGCACCGATCCCAGACCATCAAAGCGCACCTCTTTATGCAAACGATCCGCCTCTTCAAGCAGGATCTGACGCACTTCTTGTTCTGAAGAAGCGATCGCATCCGCCTCGCTCAGCGCTTTCAGTAGCGATAAGTCCATTACGCCTCTCCCGTGTGTAACAATGTTTTCGCCATGGTGTAGAGCACCTCTCCGCCATCTGGCGTAACCAGCACCACATCCTCAATACGTACTCCTCCCTGCCCCGGCAGATAAATACCCGGCTCAACGGTGAGTAGCATGCCAGCTGCCAGAGTCGTTGTGTCATTAGGGGAAAAACGTGGGTTTTCATGCACCTCAATGCCAATAGCGTGTCCGGTATTGTGGCCAAACGCGTCGCCATAGCCCGCCTGCGTAATAACCCGCCTGGCTGCGGCATCTACCTCATTGCAACGCGCGCCTGGTCGAATTGCCGCCACCGCTGCACGCTGCGCCGCCAGGACAATCTGATACACAGCAAACAGCGCGCTTTCTTCCGCTGGCAGGTTGGCGTCGGGGATGCGAAAGGTTCGCGTCATATCCGAACAATAGCCCTGATACTGTGCGCCAAAATCCAGCGTAATGAACTCACCCGCCTCAACACGTTTATCGCTGGCTTTACCGTGCGGCAGCGCACCGCGCCAGCCGCTGGCGACAATGGTGTCAAAAGAGGCTTTGTCTGCGCCGAGCGTGCGCATAAACCACTCCAGTTCAGCGGCAATTTCGCGCTCACTGAGACCAGGTTGAATAAAGCGGCGTATATGTTCAGCACTAAGGTCGGCGATCCGGCAGGCTTCGCGGATGCAAGCTATCTCCTGCGCCGTTTTCACCTGCCGGAGTACGTCCGGCACGGCGCTCACTAATCGGGCGCACAGTTTGCCCGACCACGCGTTTGCCGTTTCCCAGCTTACCTGCTCACCTTCGAATCCCACCGTCTGCAGCTTTTCGTTCGCAATGATGTGATTAACCTGCGAATACAGCGTCTGTGTTCCATCGAGTAGATGGATCTGATAGCCCTGAGTACACGTGGCGACATCGGTGTAGTAACGGGCATCGACCAGGATGTGCGCACTTTCGTGGCTGATAAACACAAACCCTGAACTGCTGGAGATCCCCATATGTGGCTGTTTGTTCTGCCGCGATGACAGCAGCATCGCATCAAGATGTTGCGCTGTTAACCAGTCGCGCAGCGAGGCAAGTAAGCTCATGGTCACAATCCTTTTAATCAGAGACTTTCAATCAGCAATTTGCCTTTGCGATACATCATGTTGCGCAGGAACACCACCATCAGCGCCGTAATCACCGCGCCTAACAGGATCCCCGCCATATAGACGCCGAGGTTAGTTACCAGCGGCCACGCCCAGATAGCCGATTCCGGGAACCACTGCACCGCCCCCAACCAGACGGCAGCCGTCGATCCAACAATGGCACCAACCATGTAGGAAGGAATTGCCGTGATGGGACTTTCCAGCGCAAATGGGATCGCCCCTTCACTGATGCCCATAAACGCGAGGAACATCGCAGTTTTTCCCTGCGGGTAGAGCTGTGCGCTGAACAGACGTTTGCCGGTTAAGCGACGATCAATAAGCGTGGCCAGCCCAAGACCAATCGGAGGAATGACAATCGCAATAGAACGCGCGGTTACCGGTAGAACATGATCGGTGGTAAAGCTGAAGGCGACAAAACCTGCTGCTTTATTTATTGGGCCACCAAGGTCAATCGCCGTTGCCGCGGAAATACCCATCGCATACATCAGCGTGCCTTTCTCGCCAGCCGCCGTCAGCAGAGTACGGATCCCGCCGTTGATCCAGCCGCCAAACGGTGTGATCACGTAGTACATCGCCAGCATGACGAATATCGCGGAAAGAATGGGCAGTAAAAAAGTGGTTTTGAACGCCAGCAGGAAATCAGGCAGCTGGATTTTTTGGTTCATCCACTTCACCAGATACCCGGCGACAATCGAGATAATCAGCGCGCCAATAAAGGTTGACGGAACAGGAGCACTGGTTGCCCATTGCAGCGTCGCGGGGTCAAAATTCAGCATCTGCGTGGGCTGAGTAGACATTAGCCCGCCGATGAACCCCGCCGGAAATGCCAACTTGCCGCCGATAGAGTTAGCGACAAACGCGGCAAACATCGGGATAGCAAAGCCAAACAGCACGCCGCCAAAAGATTGCGACAGCAAGGCAAACTTCAGCAATGAGAGATTAAAACCAGTAAATTTTCCGCTGTTCAGCGCATCCATGATGCCTGTGTCAGCAGGAATATCGAGCCAGCTATAGGCGATCAGTTGCGAGAAGGCGAGAATGACCCCGCCCATAATTAACGTCGGCACCATGCGTGAAATACCCGACATCACATGTTGCGGAAGTTCGCCCCAGAAGCTATTGCGGGAGGCCGGTGGATTTTTTATTGCCGCTGCCGCACCAGATGCGCCAGGCACAACGGTTGCACTGCGTTTTTTAATGGCCATACGTAATTCCCTGTCGATGATTATTGTTGTTCAGCGGCAACCATCTCTTCGATCTCTTTAATGATGCCGGCCGCATTTTTTATCGCGTCCTGTAACGTAATTTCATAGACGTCACGCGACTCAAAACGCTCGTTATCTTCTGGAGTAATAGCAACAGAGTGGATGATTAACGTCGCCTCAGCGATATCCTGCACCGTCAGACGATTTTGAATTCCGTCCGCGCCCTGAGTTTCAATTTTCACTTCATAACCCGCTTCAACCGCCGCTTCTTCCAGCGCCTGAGCCGCCATAAAGGTATGGGCCAGGCCCATTGGGCACGCGCAGACGGCAATCAGTTTTTTGCTCATAATCATTTCCTCGTAATAGTTAACGAGTGAAATTATGGTCCGAGGAAAGTAACAACCGTTATCAGACAAATAATGCTTTTACTGGACATTTAATCCCGTCATTCGGAAATGTGACGAAGGTCGGAAAGGTAGGCGGCAGGCATAAAAAAACCGCGTAATTTACGCGGTTTTGCAGGTTTCTGATTGATGAATTAAAGAATATGGCCTAACGTCTGACGTAAATGCGCACCAGCGCCAAGTAGTCCAGGATTATCGTGCACGATCAGATACACCGGAATATCCTGCACATAGGCTTTAAAACGGCCTTTATCTTCAAAACCACCACGGAAGCCCGACGCTTTAAAAAAGTCGAGGAAGCGCGGCACAATACCGCCGGCGATGTACACGCCGCCAAATGTGCCCAGCGTTAACGCCAGATCGCCACCAAAACGTCCCATGATAACGCAGAACAGCGACAGCGCACGACGACAGTCAATGCAGGAATCCTCCAGCGCCCGTGCGGTGATATCCTTCGGCTGCAGATTTTCCGGCAGGCGTCCGTCAGATTTGACGATCGCGCGATACAGATTCACCAGTCCCGGACCAGACAGCACGCGTTCTGCGGACACGTGACCTATTTCCGCGCGCAGAACCTCAAGGATAATTCCCTCTTCCTCGCTGTTAGGCGCAAAATCCACGTGGCCGCCTTCACCAGGGAGACTTACCCAGCGTTTATCCACGTGCACCAGATGCGCCACGCCAAGCCCGGTTCCTGCACCATAAACCGCAATAGGTTTGCCTTCCACAGGTTCCGCACCACCAAACTGAATTAAATGCTCTTTTTTCAGCATCGGGATCGCCATCGACACAGCGGTGAAATCATTGATGATTTCCAGATGGCTGAAGCCCAGGTTTTTTTTCATCTCAGCAATAGAGAACGCCCAGGTATGGTTGGTCATTGCCACCCAGTCGCCGGTTATCGGACAGGCAATGGCAATACAACCATCTTCAACGCTAACGCTATGCTCATCCAGGTACACGCGCACCACCGCCTCCAGACTTGGATAATCCAACCCGGAATAGGTTTTTGCCTGCGAAATCTCGCCGCTGGCAATATCGCACAGAGCAAGACGCGCGTTGGTGCCGCCAACATCCCCTACTAAAGCATATTTTGTCATTCTTCCACTGCTCCGCTAAAGTCAGAATAAATCTTTGCCACACTGTAAATTCATGGGGACATAACAACAACGGTCTGAAGGCTGATGCCCGTGGAAAATCGATCCAGATCACACAATTACTTTATCGTTTCAGCACCATTTGCAGCGATGTCGTCAGGCAGGCTGTGCAAACTATGTCTATGACTCTGTTTTAAGGAATAGAAAATGCTCCATCCGCGAGCCAGAACGATGCTCTTGCTATCAACCCCAGCGCTAATCATTGGCATAGCGTCCAGCCTGGTGTTGATCGTTGTGATGAAAGTGGCTTCCGTTTTACAGCAGTTTTTGTGGGAACGTCTGCCTGTTAGCATCGGTATAGCCCAGGACTCTCCGGTCTGGATTATCGGTATGCTGACGCTCACGGGGATCATGGTCGGGTTAGTTATCCGCTACAGTCATGGCCACGCAGGTCCGGATCCGGCCTGTGAACCGTTAATTGGCATGCCGGTGCCAACATCAGCAATACCGGGCCTGCTGGCAGCGCTAATCCTTGGCCTCGCGGGTGGCGTCAGTCTGGGTCCGGAACACCCCATCATGACCGTAAATATCGCTCTGGCAGTAGCACTTGGTAGCCGCATGTTTCCCCGTATTGCGAAACTGGACTGGACCATTCTCGCCTCTGCCGGCACCATCGGCGCACTATTTGGTACCCCCGTTGCCGCCGCGCTGATATTTTCGCAAACGCTGAATAGCTCAAACGATGTGCCCTTGTGGGATCGCCTGTTTGCGCCGTTAATGGCCGCCGCCGCGGGTTCGCTAACCACCAGCCTGTTTTTTCACCCCCATTTTTCACTGCCCATCGCGCACTACACGCAGATGCACTTGACGGATATCCTCAGCGGCGCGGTTGTTGCTGCCATCGCCATTGCCGCTGGAATGGTGGCCGTCTGGTGCCTGCCGCGTTTGCATCATTTAATGCATCGATTGAAACACCCGGTCCTGATCCTCGGGGCAGGCGGTTTTATCCTTGGCATTTTGGGTGTTATTGGCGGGCCGCTTACCTTGTTTAAGGGACTGGACGAAATGCAGCAAATGGCGTTTAGCCAAACGCTGGGGACATCAGATTATTTCATGCTCGCCGTCATTAAGCTGGCGGCATTAGTGGTTGCAGCCGCGAGTGGTTTTCGCGGCGGACGAATCTTCCCGGCAGTATTCGTTGGCGTCGCGCTTGGCTTAATGTTGCACGCCCATGTTGAAGCGGTGCCGGCTGCCATCACGGTTTCTTGCTCTATTCTCGGGCTGGTGCTGGTCGTCACTCGCGACGCCTGGCTGAGCCTGTTTATGGCAGCAGTGGTGGTACCAGATTCCACCCTGCTGCCGCTGCTGTGCATCGTCATGCTGCCCGCCTGGCTGCTGCTGGCGGGCAAACCGATGATGGTCGCTGAGCGCCCTGATAAATAGCTATCCGCCGTTGCGAGATTCCAGCGCACGGGTCACCGTGCGCAATAATTCAGGAAGGTCGGCTTTCGGTAGCACCACCTCGATTAACGACAGTCGTTGCGGTTGGGACAGCCGGGCCAGCACTTCTTCCAGCTGTACCGCCTGCTTCACCCGCCAGCATTCCGCCTGACATTCACGACTAAACGCCTGCGGCACCAACGTCCAGCTCCAGGCGGCGATATCGTTATAGCGCTGATTTGCCCCATGTATGGCCCGCTCCACGGTATAACCGTCATTGTTGAGGAGTAAAATAACCGGCGATTGTCCGTCTCTGAGCATGGAGCCCAGCTCCTGAATGGTGAGCTGCGCCGCGCCATCGCCAATAATCAGGATCACCCGACGGTCCGGACAGGCCGTTTGCGCGCCGAATGCCGCCGGGAGCGCGTAGCCGATAGATCCCCACAACGGTTGAACCAGTACTTCCGCCCCGTAAGGCAATGAGAGCGCAGCCGCGCCAAAGGCGGCGGTTCCCTGATCGACGAGGATAATGTCATCAGGCTTCAGAAACTGCTGCACCGTGTGCCAGAAGTTTTCCTGCGTTAGTGGGCCTTTCTCAACCTGAACACGCCCAATTGGCGGACGTTCTGGCGGTAGAGAAAACGACATTTCCAGACACAGCTCCCGCAAAGTGGTAACCGCCTGCTCCATCGGAATGTTAAACCAGTGAGCTCCAATTCGTGACGCATGGGGCTGAACCTCAATGGTGCGATCCTGCGGTAACTGCTGCGTAAACCCAGCGGTGAGGGTGTCGACAAATTGTGTGCCGACACACATTATCGTATCGGCATCTTCTATCGCCTGACGAACATAATCGCTACTGGCTCCGGCGCTGTATGTGCCAACAAACGCCGGATGACGCTCATCGAACAGCCCTTTGCCCATCAATAACGTAGCATGGGCCATCGGCGTTTCCGCCATCCAGCGCTGCAAGACCGGCTGCAGGCCAAAACGCAGCGCGAGAAAATCTGCCAGCAGCGCTACGCGCGGGCTATCCAGCAATCGTTCACGGGCATGGTAGCGAAACGCCTCTGCCACGCTACTTTCCGGCTCGCTCAGAGGAACAATCAGGATGTCATTCGGTGGTGTGGCGGGCTGTTTTGCCACATCAGCAGGTAGCATCAGATAGCCCGGTCTGCGCTCGGTAAGCATCATTCGCAACACACGGTCAATTTCATAGCAGGCATTTTGTTCATCCAGTATCGCGCTGGCCGTCGTTACCGCCTGCTGCATGCGGTAAAAATGCTGAAAGTCACCGTCGCCAAGGGTGTGATGCATCAACTCCCCGCGACGCTGAGCGCCGTGACAGGGTGCGCCAACAATATGTAAAACAGGAACATATTCCGCGAAGCTACCCGCGATACCGTTAATCGCGCTTAACTCCCCCACACCAAACGTGGTGAGCAGCGCCCCTACCCCGGATACCCGGGCATAGCCATCTGCCGCATAAGCCGCATTCAATTCATTCGCACACCCGACCCAACGTACGTTGGGATGTTCAATCACGTGGTCAAGAAACTGCAAATTATAATCGCCCGGCACACCAAAGAGATGGCCGACGCCACAGCCTGCCAGCCTGTCGAGCAGATAATCAGCAACGGAATACGGGGTTTGCATGACAGCTATCCTTCTGACGGTAACCTCATGTTGAGTATCGAAGAACTGTGATGACTGTCCAGGAAAGTCGCTGTGAAGGGGTGGAAAGCAGGATTTACAGTTTTGGTGGTTAAAATTCATTGAAGAATCGGCGGTGTAACCGTATACACTGGAAGACACACGCATTGTGGAAGGGGGGTGACATGGTTTATCACGCAGATGAAAATCGTTATCAGACAATGGAGTACCGCCGCTGCGGTCAAAGCGGCCTTAAACTCCCGATTGTCTCACTGGGTTTGTGGCACAATTTTGGCGATACCACGCAGGTCGAGAACAGTCGCGCATTGTTACAGCGCGCATTCGATCTGGGGATTAACCATTTTGATCTGGCAAATAACTATGGTCCACCGCCGGGTTCGGCAGAACGGAATTTTGGTCGGATCCTGCAGGAAGATTTTTTACCGTGGCGAGATGAGCTTATTATCTCCACTAAAGCGGGCTACACCATGTGGGAAGGTCCCTACGGTGACTGGGGTTCACGCAAATATCTGATTGCCAGTCTCGATCAAAGCCTGAAGCGTCTGGGGCTGGAGTATGTCGATATCTTCTACCACCATCGCCCCGACCCTGAAACGCCGCTCAAAGAAACCATGCGCGCGCTGGATCACATCGTCCGTCAGGGCAAAGCGCTGTACGTCGGACTGTCTAACTATCCCGCGGATCTTGCCAGGCAGGCGATTGAAATACTCGACGATTTAGGCACGCCATGCCTTATTCACCAGCCCAAATATTCCATGTTTGAACGTTGGGTCGAAGGTGGCTTGCTGTCGCTATTACAGGAAAAAGGTGTCGGCAGTATCGCCTTCTCACCGCTGGCTGGCGGACAGTTAACCGACCGCTATCTGAACGGCATTCCTGCGGATTCTCGTGCGGCAAGCACCAGTCGCTTTCTGAATCCGGACCAGATCACTCCACAAAAACTGGAAAAAGTGCGGGCGCTGAATGTGCTGGCAGAACGACGCGGGCAAAAGCTTTCCCAGATGGCGCTGGCATGGGTGTTACGGGATGACAAAGTCACGTCAGTGCTGATTGGCGCGAGTAAAACGGCGCAGATTGAAGACGCTGTCGGCATGCTGGCAAACCGTCACTTTACGTCTGAAGAGTGCGCGGAGATTGATGCTATCCTGAGTTGATTGAAATAAAGACACATTTATTAACAAAAAGTGCTCTCACTTGCGATTTAAGAGTTAAGGCGATGAAACGGGGCTTTACTGCCCCGTAATATTACGTTAACAGGCCGGCTACGGCTCGATCGTGAAGGAGAGAAAACATGTTCAGGTCACTGATTCTGGCGGCAGTCTTATTGGCTTTTACACCGCTGGCCGCGAACGCTGGCGAAATCACCCTGCTGCCATCAATAAAATTACAAATTGGCGATCGCGATAACTACGGTAACTACTGGGATGGCGGCCGCTGGCGTGACCGGGATTACTGGCACCATAACTATGAGTGGCGAAAAAATCGCTGGTGGCGTCATGACAACGGCTACCATCGTGGCTGGGACAAACGCAAAGCTTATGAGCGCGGTTATCGTGAAGGCTGGAACGATCGTGACGACCATCGCGGACGCGGACGTGGCCACAAACATCATCATTAATGTAACAAAAGGGCCTGTGGGCCCTTTTGTTTTTACAAACCGAGTGCGGTTCCTACCAACAGCCAGATATTGAGCGCCACCACCAGCACAACAATCACCCAGCCTACCTGTTTCACCCATCGGGTATTCACCAAATCGCCCATCAGCTGACTGTTGCTGGTGAAGATCAACAGCGGCACCAGCGCCAGTGCAATACCAAAACTGAGCAACACCTGGCTCATCACCAGAATACGCGTCGGATCCAGTCCCATCAAAATCACAATAAATGATGGCATCATGGTGACGGTACGGCGTACCCATAGCGGAATGTGAAAGCGGATAAACCCTTGCATCACCACCTGCCCGGCCAACGTACCGACCACGGTAGAAGAAAGTCCCGCAGCCACCAGGCTTAAACCGAATACCGTCGCCGCAGCGTGACTCAACAGCGGTTCAAGTGTCAGATATGCTTGATCGAGATCGGCAATACCGGTATGCCCACTAAAATGAAATGCAGCGGCTGCCGTCGCCATCATCGCCAGATTGACAAATCCAGCAATCGTCATGGCGATTGCCACATCCCATTTCGTGGCCGCATAGCGCTGTTGACGTGTTCCGCCGTGCAGATGCTGAGTTAAGGAAGAGTGCAGATAAATAACGTGTGGCATGATAGTCGCGCCGAGCACGCCAGCAGCCAGGAACACCGCTTCGGAATTAGGCAGGCTCGGGATAACCATTCCCTTGCTAAGTTGCGCGAAGTTCGGCTGGGAAAAGATCAGTTCCACAATGTAAGCCGCAGCCACAAACAGCAGCAAGCCGCCAATCACTTTTTCCAGCGGTTTTTGCCCACGGCGCTGTAACATCAGAATCAAAAAAGTCGCGATACCGGTGAGCACGGCCCCCTGCAATAACGACACGCCGAGGATCAATTTGAAACCAATCGCGGCACCAATGAATTCAGCAAGGTCTGTCGCCATGGCGATAATTTCGGCCTGCACCCAGTAGAACCACACCACCGGACGAGGATAGTGATCGCGAATTTGCTCCGCCAGGTTTTTACCCGTGGCAATACCCAGCTTTGCCGACAGCACCTGGATCAGCATCGCCATCAGGTTTGCCCAGACCACCACCCACAACAGTTTATAGCCAAAGCTGGCCCCTGCCTGGATGTTGGTGGCGAAGTTGCCCGGATCGATGTAGCCGATCGCCGCGATGAACGCAGGTCCCATTAATGCGAGCTTCAACTTGCGCGCTGCCCGTCCACTGCTACTCTCAACGCGATCGTTAGTCATTTTAGTGCCTCAGAAACATAGCCTTTGCTATGTTTCAAGCTACGCCTATTGAGAATGATTATCAAATTCATTTTAATGGGTGAAGTTGATTTCTCTGATAGCGTTTGTCTATGGATCGATAAGGATTCTGGAAATACCGGTGAGATGTTTAATTATTGTTATGAGATTAGCACAATGACATAACTTTTCACTTCCATACTAAACATAACAGAAGTGTATCACCGATCACTAATTTTGAATCTCGTCACAGGTCCTTATTATAGTGTGTGTTTGATCTCGTTTTCTTTATGGTTGTTACATAGAATGTGCACGAAAACTAAACCTGCCTCATATTTGGAGCAAATATGGACCGCGTTCTTCATTTCGTCCTGGCCCTTGCCGTGGTTGCGGTACTCGCACTGCTGGTAAGCAGTGACCGTAAAAAAATCCGCATTCGTTATGTTATTCAATTGCTTGTTATTGAAGTGTTACTGGCATGGTTCTTCCTGAACTCTGATGTCGGTCTGGGCTTCGTGAGAGGCTTCTCCGAGATGTTTGAAAAACTCCTCGGATTCGCTAATGAAGGGACAAACTTTGTCTTCGGCAGCATGAACGACAAAGGCCTGGCATTCTTCTTCCTGAAAGTGCTGTGCCCAATCGTCTTCATTTCCGCTCTTATCGGTATTTTGCAGCATATCCGCGTTCTGCCGGTTATCATCCGCGCGATTGGTTTCCTGTTATCCAAAGTGAACGGTATGGGCAAGCTGGAATCCTTCAACGCCGTCAGCTCCCTGATCCTGGGTCAGTCCGAGAACTTTATCGCCTATAAAGATATTCTCGGCAAAATGTCTCGCAACCGTATGTACACCATGGCTGCAACGGCGATGTCGACCGTTTCCATGTCTATCGTCGGCGCGTACATGACCATGCTGGAGCCGAAGTACGTGGTTGCGGCGCTGGTTCTGAATATGTTCAGCACCTTTATCGTGCTGTCGCTGATCAACCCGTACACCGTTGATGCCAGCGAAGAAAACATCCAGATGTCTAACCTGCACGAAGGCCAGAGCTTCTTCGAAATGCTGGGTGAATACATCCTGGCAGGTTTCAAAGTGGCAATTATCGTTGCAGCTATGCTGATTGGCTTCATCGCGCTGATCGCGGCCCTGAACGCCCTGTTCGCCACCGTGACCGGCTGGTTTGGCTACAGCATCTCCTTCCAGGGCATCCTGGGCTACATCTTCTACCCTGTTGCATGGGTAATGGGTGTGCCGTCCAGCGAAGCGCTGCAGGTGGGCAGTATCATGGCAACCAAACTGGTTTCCAACGAATTCGTTGCGATGATGGATCTGCAGAAAATTGCCGCCACGCTCTCTCCGCGTGCAGAAGGTATCCTGTCCGTGTTCCTGGTCTCCTTCGCTAACTTCTCTTCCATCGGTATTATCGCCGGTGCGATTAAAGGTCTGAACGAAGAGCAAGGTAACGTGGTTTCCCGCTTCGGTCTGAAGCTGGTGTACGGCTCTACGCTGGTGAGCGTACTGTCTGCATCTATCGCCGCACTGGTGCTGTAAGCGTAAGACAACGTCGTATTGATAAGACCGGGGAGATTCTTTGAACTGACCCCATAATGTTGGACAGTTTATTTTAAGCGGTTATCTGGGCCTGGGTTCGGTACTCTACCGGACTCAGGCCTTTCAGTTTCTGTTTTATTCTTTCATGGTTGTAATAGTGGATGTAGTCATCGATAGCCATGCGCAACTCGCTGATATTCTTGTGTTCCGTGAGGTAAAAACACTCAGATTTCAGTGTGCCGAAGAAGCTCTCCATCACTGCATTGTCATGACAGTTTCCCTTTCTTGACATGCTCTGTTTTAGACCCGCCTCCTTTAGCCGGTTCTGATAATGCGCCATCTGATATTGCCAGCCCTGATCTGAGTGGAGCAGCGGGTATTCGTTTTTGCCCAGTACAGATATAGCCTTCGACAGCATGTTATCCACCATCGACAGAAGAGGACGGGACTCCATCTGATACGCTACTATTTCTCCGTTATACAGATCCAGAACCGGGGACAGATACAGCTTTTCTCCGCTTACTTTAAATTCCGTGACATCTGTTACCCACTTCTGGTTGGGTTTATCCACACTGAACTGCCGGTTCAGTACATTACCCGCAACTTTCCCATGCCGGCCTTTGTAAGAGTTATATTTCTTCCTTCTGATACAACAGGTTAAATCTAACACCTTCATTAACCTCTGAACCGTTTTATGGTTCAGTAAGCTTCCTTCCCGGCGGCCAGCCAGCGTGATTCGCCTGTATCCATACCGTCCTTTATGTTTATGGAACAGCGTTAAAATATGCTGCTTATCATCGGCATATTTGTCTGGTTTTTTACCGTTGGCCAGTTGCCAGTAGAACGTGCTTCTTGCCAGCCCTGCAGCTTTTAACAAGCGTGCAAGAGGGAACTTCAGCCTTAACTCATTCACGACCTGCGCTTTATCCCGCGTCCTGACGTGCTTCTTTCCCTGAGTAAGGCCTGCAGCTTTTTTAGATATGCCACTTCAGCACGCAGTTGTTCAAGTTCCTCACGTTCATCCGGAGCAAGAGGGGTCTGCAAAGGAGGGACGGGGTGATTCTCAGGGCGTTCTGGCATCGTTTTTTTCCTGCGTCGACTGTCTGTAAGGGCTTCTAATCCCCCTTCATCATACAGTCGTTCCCACTGACTAACAGTGGAAAAGGCAGGGATAGTGAATTTTGCACAGACTTCGCGAACAGACAGCTGGTGTTCAAGCATATGCAGGATAACGGACTCTTTAAAAGCAGGAGAATAGGTGAAATGCCGGGTTGTAAGCCCGGCTTCGCCATGGAGCTTCCAGGCAGCAGACCATTTACGAACGGCACTGTGATCGATACCAAAACGTTTTGCAGTCGCCTCCTGTCCTTCCAGCCCGGAAAGATAGTGCTGCACAACCTCAAGCTTGAAGCTGAGAGAATACTTGCTCATAAAAAACTGCACCTTACTTCGTTGGGTGTCCAACTTTTTGGGTGCAGTTCATCTTCTCCCCGGTTTTTTTATGCCTGCTATTCAGCAAACCGAAGAGATACAGGATAAGAACAGGTAGGAAACAGAAACAAAAAAACCCCCGCTTTTCAGCGAGGGTTTAAATTTTGGTGGAGCTAAGCGGGATCGAACCGCTGACCTCTTGCATGCCATGCAAGCGCTCTCCCAGCTGAGCTATAGCCCCACGATGCTATTACGTACGAACCAAATTTATTGGGATTAAATTTGGTGGAGCTAAGCGGGATCGAACCGCTGACCTCTTGCATGCCATGCAAGCGCTCTCCCAGCTGAGCTATAGCCCCATTACGTAAAGCTTGTCGAGTTGACGGGCGGCATCATATGAATTCCCTTCGCGTGTGTCAACGGCAAAATTAACTCATAGAATTCAATCGCTGAAAAAGCAGTCAAATGAAGAACATTGCGTAACAACTCGCATTCAGTAGTTAAACGCGTCACGGTTTCTACTAAAATGGTGCTATAAAATGAGCCACTAATTAACCCCACGACTATTCAGGGAATCGTTATGTTCAAGGAACGGATGACGCCAGAAGAACTTGCTAATCTGACCGGATACAGCCGACAGACCATCAATAAATGGGTGCGCAAGGAGGGTTGGGCTACATCACCAAAGCCAGGCGTACAGGGCGGTAAAGCGCGTCTGGTTCACGTCACCGAACAAGTTCGTGAATACATTCGCAGTGCTGAGCGTTCAGCCGAAGGTTTATCAGATAATTTATCGTTATCCGGCGATACCTCTATCGAAGCTCTACTGATTAGGCTCGCCAAAGAGATGACTCCGTCAGAACAGAAAATGTTTACGTCACTGATCCTGCGTGAAGGCATTACGGGTTTATTACAACGCTTAGGGATCCGCGACAACAAATAATATGAAAAAATTACGCAGCAAAATGACGACCGAAGAACTGGCGGACTGTCTCGGGGTTGCCAAACAAACCGTCAATCGTTGGATCAGAGAACAAAACTGGACCACCGAAAAGTTTCCCGGCGTTAAAGGGGGTCGTGCAAGGCTGATTCACATCGACTCCAGCGTCCGCACGTTTCTGCTCAATATTCCGGCTTTTCGCAAAGTCCCTGACATTTATCAGGCTGAGGAACCGCTGGCAGAATACAACCACGTGGTGCGTAGCCACGCCTGTCGCCAGATAATTAGCGCACTGGACAACATGTCCCCAACGGAACAAGAAAAGCTGGCTATGTATATTTCGCGCGAAGGTATTCGCACTTTCCTTACCCGTCTGGGTATTGATGAGTCTGAATAACAGGCAAAAAAAACGGCAGGATGCGCTCCTGCCGTTGTTTCATCGCTCAACCGATCTTACTGCTGGCTTTCACGCTCAGCAATAAACGCCAGCGCTTTATTAATACGCTCAATGCTGCGTGATTTACCAATCGCATGCACCGTGACGTCTAACGCCGGAGACTGACCCGCGCCGGTTACGGCTACGCGCAGCGGCATCCCAACTTTACCCATACCCACTTCCAGCTCATCAGCGGTTGCCTGAATCGCGTGGTGCACGTTTTCTGCCGTCCACTCGCTGATAGCAGCCAGCTTATCGCGAACCACTTCCAGCGGCTGACGCGCTACCGGACGCAGGTGTTTCTTAGCTGCATCCGCGTCGAACTCAGCAAAGTCTTCGTAGAAGTAGCGGCAGCTCTGCGCCATCTCTTTCAGCGTTTTGCAGCGCTCACCCAGCAGTTTAACCAGCTCAGACAGCTGCGGACCGACGCGAGTATCGATATTTTCCTGCTCAATGTGCCATTGCAGATGCGTTGCCACATATTCTGGTGCCAGCGAATTAATGTAGTGATGGTTCAGCCACTGCAGTTTTTCGGTGTTGAACGCACTGGCAGACTTGCTCACCGCACTAAGGGAGAACAGTTTGATCATCTCTTCACGGGTGAAGATTTCCTGATCGCCGCTGGACCAGCCCAGACGCACCAGATAGTTCAGCAGCGCTTCCGGCAGGTAACCGTCGTCGCGATACTGCATAACGCTGACCGCACCGTGACGTTTAGAGAGTTTTTTACCGTCGTCGCCGTTGATCATCGACACGTGTGCATAAACCGGCACCGGCGCATTCAGCGCTTTCAGGATGTTGATCTGACGCGGAGTGTTGTTGATATGGTCTTCACCACGAATAACGTGAGTGATTTCCATATCCCAGTCGTCGACAACAACACAGAAGTTGTAGGTCGGGGAACCGTCAGTACGGCGGATGATCAGATCGTCCAGCTCCTGGTTGCTGAATTCGATCGGCCCACGGATCTGGTCGTCAAAAATAACGGATCCATCCTGCGGGTTGGCAAAACGCACCACGCAGGGTTCATCAGCAGCATGATGCTCATGGCCGTGGCGGCAGCGACCGTCGTAACGTGGCTTCTCACCGTTTGCCATCTGCTCTTCGCGCAGTGCGTCCAGACGCTCTTTGGAGCAATAGCATTTATACGCGGTACCGGCTTCCAGCATCTCATCAATCACGGCGTTGTAGCGATCAAAACGTTTGGTCTGGAAGTACGGACCTTCATCCCATTCCAGATTCAGCCAATTCATGCCATCCATAATGGCTTCAATAGCTTCCGGAGTGGAGCGTTCGAGATCGGTGTCTTCAATACGCAGCACAAACTCACCGTCATGGTTACGTGCAAAAAGCCAGGAATATAGAGCAGTACGCGCACCACCGACGTGCAGGTAACCTGTCGGGCTTGGCGCGAAGCGAGTTTTGATTTTCATGAAATGGCCTTACGTTTATAAAGATGCCGACAACCGGCAAATCCTGGGAAGATTATCAGGCTCGTATTCTATCACTGTGGTCTGATTCCTCAATGTTGTTCAGGTTGGAACATCACGCTTTGCCATTTTCGTATACAAATCATGCTGCATGGATTGATTTGCGATCGTTTTGTTTAAATTTACGACGAACGAACAAATTCTTTAGAAAATGCGTTGACTCATTTTCAACTCTCCCTATAATGCGACTCCACACAGCGGGGGTGATTAGCTCAGCTGGGAGAGCACCTCCCTTACAAGGAGGGGGTCGGCGGTTCGAACCCGTCATCACCCACCAACTACTTTATGTAGTCTCCGCCGTGTAGAGTAAGAAATTGAGAAGTGGGTGATTAGCTCAGCTGGGAGAGCACCTCCCTTACAAGGAGGGGGTCGGCGGTTCGATCCCGTCATCACCCACCACTTTCTCGCCAGCTGGATTTCTTACAAAAAATTGAAGTACCGAAGTGGGTGATTAGCTCAGCTGGGAGAGCACCTCCCTTACAAGGAGGGGGTCGGCGGTTCGATCCCGTCATCACCCACCACTTCGGGTCGTTAGCTCAGTTGGTAGAGCAGTTGACTTTTAATCAATTGGTCGCAGGTTCGAATCCTGCACGACCCACCAATGTAAAAAGGCGCCCTAAAGGCGCCTTTTTGCTATCTGCGATTTATAAGATCCCAACCTGCTTGCCTGATGCGCTGCGCTTATCAGGCCTACAGACGCCCCTGACACACGCAGGCCGGATAAGACGTTAGTCGCCATCCGGCACAGACATCACATCGTCAATGCCGCTACCAGTTTCCCCAGCGCGGGTGTCGCCTGCTGTTGGTCATACACAATATACAAATCCGCCGGAATACGTTCCTCTAACGGTCGAAATACCACGCCAGGCCAATTCATCTGCGCATAGCTGTCAGCAATTAACGTAATACCAATCCCCATGCTGATCATCGCCAGCACCGTTTGCGGCTCCCTCACCTCACGAATAATCATCGGGGAAAATCCAGCACTCAGGCAAACTCGCTGCAAAAATGCCCAGTCAGTATGAATGGAAGGCATTGTGACAAAATATTCATTTCTCAACGCCTCCAGCGGTATGGACTCACAGGCAGTAAGAGGATGTTCTTCCGGCATGGCAACCAGAAAAGAGGACTCATGCAAACGCAAACTGGTAAAACCGGGAGAAAGCTCCGTAGCCATCCGCCAAATTCCCGCATCCAGTTCACGCCGTTCCAGCATCGTCATCTGCATCGCGGGCATGTTCTCGCGAAACAGCACCTCAACATTGGGATTATCCTTCATAAAACGCCGCATCACCGGACGCATTTTTCCCCACATCGCTGTACCGATAACGCCAAGCTCAATTCGCCCTGCCTCACCACGACCAATTTGCTCCACTCTCGCCAGCGCCTGATTGGCACTGGATAACAGTCGGCGCGACTCTTCCATCAATATCTTTCCCGCGTGAGTTAACGCCACGCTGCGGGAATGACGGATAAATAGCAAAGTGCCGAGCTGTTGCTCCAGCTCTTTAATATGGGTACTGAGCGGCGGTTGCGACATATTCAGGCGAGCAGCAGCACGTCCAAAATGCAGTTCTTCTGCGACAGCAAGAAAATAACGCAGTAACTTCAGATCGATGCGGTGCGTGCGTTCCATGGATAATGCGCTCCTGAAATAAGGATAATGCGCAAAGTTACCACATTGCCTCGCAGAAAATGAAACGGCGGGTATCAGATCCCGCCGCCAATGGAGTGTTAATGTGCCGGTGATTTCTGTGCCAGTCGTTCAGGCTCATGCTTGTACTTGAAGAACAATGCAAAGATAACCGCCAGAGCCAGCGCATACGCGGCAAACACCAGCCAGATAGTTTGCCAATCCTTGACGCCATCGACAGAAAAATAGTCTACCGCCATACCACTCAGGATTGATCCCACCCACGCGCCAACGCCGTTTACCATCGTCATAAACAGCCCTTGCGCGCTGGCGCGAATGTTAGAGCTAACCTCCTGCTCGACAAATACCGATCCCGAGATATTGAAGAAATCAAACGCACAGCCGTAGACGATCATCGACATCAGCAGCAGCACAAAACCAAACGGCGACGGATCGCCAAAGGCAAAGAAGCCAAAGCGCAGCGTCCATGCCAGCATGCTCATCAGCATCACCGTTTTTATGCCAAAGCGTTTAAGGAAGTACGGAATAGTGAGAATAAAGCCCACCTCCGCCATCTGTGAAACGGAAAGCAATATGGAGGGATACTTCACCACAAAGCTGTCGGCAAATTCCGGGTTACGGGCAAAATCATGCAGGAACGGATTGCCAAAGACGTTGGTGATTTGCAACACCGCCCCCAGCATCATCGCAAACAAAAAGAAGATTGCCATCTGCGGTTTTTTAAATAGGACAAAGGCGTCCAGACCGAGCTTGCTGGCAAGCGTGGTGTTTGCTTTCTTCTCAGCAACCGGGATTTTCGGCAACGTAAGCGCATACAGAGCCAGCAGCAACGATGCGCCTGAAGCGATATACAACTGCGCGCTGCTCAGCTCCAGTCCCTTCAAACTGACTGTCCACATCGCCACAATAAACCCTATGGTGCCAAACACACGAATTGGCGGGAACGCGGTGACCGGATCCTGACCCGATTGTGCCAGACACGAGTATGAGACGCTATTCGATAACGCAATCGTCGGCATATACGCCATTGCGTTAACCAGCATCACCCAAAACATGGTCTGCGGATCGGTAACGGTTGTGGCATATAGCAACACGCCCGCACATACAAGATGACAAAGCATATAGGCGCGCTCGGCGCGTAGCCATTTATCGGCAATGATGCCCATAATGCCCGGCATGATAATCGCCGCCAGCCCTTTCGAACTGTAAATCATACCGACGTTCGCACCGGTAAAATCCAGGGTATTAATCATGTAGGAACCCAGGGTTACCAACCAGCTTCCCCAGATGAAATATTGCAAAAACGACATGAGCTTTAAGCGAGATGCGATACCCATTTTTCCGTTCCTTGCCATAAAGTAAGACCCCGCAAGCGGGGTCATTTTTTAGTTATTCAGGCCAGTTTGCGCAAGAATCCGCAGATCAAATTGATGAAATTCTGCCGGGAGAGTTCCGCCGCAGCCAGCGTCTGCGCGTGAGATAATTTAACATCACCCAGACCTTCCGCCAGGTTGGTGATGGCCGCCACCGCAACCACTTTCAAACCGCAGTGGCGCGCAGAGATAACTTCAGGCACCACCGACATCCCCACCACGTCGCCACCGATAATTTGCATCATGCGGATTTCTGCCGCGGTTTCAAAGTTCGGCCCCGGATAAGAGACAAAAACCCCTTCACTCAGCGAGAATCCTTCCTCAGCGGCAACAGTTTGCAGGACCGCACGGTAGTCAGCATCATAGGCATTCGCCAATGAAAAGAATCGCTCACCAAAACGCTCATCGTTTGGCCCTACCATCGGCGTACCCGGCATCGTATTGATGTGATCGCTAAGCGCCACGAGGCTACCCGGTCCGACTTCGGGACGCAAAGAGCCTGCGGCATTGGTGCAAAACAGCAGCTCACATCCCAGCAGCTTCAGCGTACGAATGGCATCCGTCATCACCGTCATACCGCGACCTTCATAGAAATGTCCACGTCCTTTCATACAGGCCACCGGAATTCCCGCCAGATTTCCCAATACCAGTTCACCAGCATGACCGTGTACGGTACTCACCGGGAACCCCGGGAGTTTCTCGTAAGAGATGGCCACCGCATCCTCAATTTGATCCGCCAACGCCCCCAGGCCGGAGCCGAGGATAAAGGCTACGCGCGGCGTAAAATCCGGTTTGTAACCACGAATGATATCAGCGCTATACCAGGGATTTTGCGAGAAAAGAGAGTGGCTCATGAGATGTCCTTAATACTGAGTAATCGAAATAACGTAGCGTACCGCATTGTTATAGCGAGACTACGCAATCGATTACCAATACCGTTTACCCCGATTACCGATAGTAAATCGGTATAGATGGCATGTGCTAAATCAGCCTGAACTCACATTTTTTTTCTGCCAGAAATGGCAAGGAGTACCAACATATCTGGAATTCGTCAGACGAGTGGGCTGACAAAGCCCGCCCTGAGAATGACTGACAAATATTTGTTGATTATTAATAAGCGAAAGCAGGTATAACAACGCACTTTCGCTAATCAATAATCAAAACGGGGGAAACTGCTGTTTACTTTTTATAGAGTTCGCTGGTCACTACAGCCTGAGAACCATTGCCTATAGAAGAGAAGTTCTTAATGACAAAGAAATCAGCACCTTCTTTATCTGCCATTTTCGAAATTTTGTGCATACATTGATTCACCGTATTTTCCGTTACGGTGATTGACTTGACATGCTTTAAACTATTGGCTTCTTGTTGCGAGATTTCTGTAGCAGCAAAGGCAGACAGACTGAGAAAACACAAAGAAGCGGCCAATGATGTGACTAATGTCTTTTTCATAACTATCCTCATAATTTACATATTAATATTTGAGCGTCAAGATATACTTTTCACATAATATTGCAAACAAAAACCCTTCAATTTATAAAATAGACGAATCGACAAACATTGAAGAGTAATGAACATCATATGTATTGTTCAATAGGTTTATTATAGCGGGTTAAATACTTTCATAATAAACGCAGAAAAATAACACTAAATATCCGCGAGGAATTTAGTGCTATTTGCAATTAATTACCGGCCACTTCGTTAAGAAGAGTTGCCAAAATGCTAACTGGAGCAACAATATTATGTGCAACACCATAATCAAACTCCAGAACAGTACTTGCATCCTGATAATCTATATGGGTATCACCATTGTCATCCTGCCAAATAACCACCCGTAGGGGTAACTCTATTGCCGCATGAGGATTCGCTTGCATGGCAGGAGTACCACCCTTTGGGTTACCAAACAGAAATAACATCGTCGGTCGCAGAGCAAGACCTACATCCGTTGCCGCTTGCTGTTGATCAACCTGCACAAAAATACGAATATTTTTAGCATTCAATACGCTGACGAGTCTGTTTACAGTATCATCAAAATTGAACTTACTAGGCAGCGTTTTTGTCCGCTCCGGCTTTCTCATCTGTCGTTCCTTTATTTATAGAATATTCATGAAAATACCCGCCAGCGAATGACGGGTATTGATAAATGCTAGCACAGTTATTTAGGCGTCACTTCGACAGAGCCCCAGCTGATACCATTTGGGTTGTTGTCTACCGGAAGCGTGTTCACTACCTTACGCTCATTAATATCAATCATCGAAACAGAGTTTGCAAATGAGTTAGTTACGTAAGCATATTTGCCATTTTTATCGACAACCACGCCATGGGCCCCATCGCCAGTGGTGATGGTTTTCGCTACCGTAAGGCTTGCGATATCAATCATGTTTATTGTGTTACCCGGCTTGCTCTTCGAGCCCTGATTGGTTACCAGCATGCTTTTACCATCCGGAGTGCCAAACAGCTGGATTGGTACGGTACCGACATTAATTTTCTTCACAACTTTACGCGTTGCTGTATCAATCACCGCTACAGCATCTTCACCAGACAGGGAAACAAACACCAGTTTTCCGTCCGGTGAGAAACCTACCTGGGCTGGCATTTTACCTAATGGGATCTGCGCGACTTCTTTATTACTAGCTGTATCAACAACGGATACCGAGCCCCCTTTCATATTCGCGATATAAACTTCTTTACCGTCAGGACTCACTCTGAGGCCATGAGGGAATTTACCTACATTAATTGTCGTTAAATTTTTCAAATGTTCTGCATCAATCACGCTGATGGTGTTATCTGCACTATTTGAGATATACGCCATTTTCCCATCAGGGGTGACGACAACATGCGCAGGGTGTGCGCCAACCGGAAGTTTTGCAATAACCGTATCATTTTCGGCATTAATAACCCAAACTTCTCCATGTTCCTTTTTGCCAGCATGAGAATCTTTGCCCATGTCCATTTTCTCAGAATGAGCATCTTTGCTCATATCCATATGTTCAGAGCCTGATGAATGTGTCCCGTTAGCACCAAGGTTGGTTACCCAAACTGTTTTATTGTCTGGTGACACCTGAACGTTATGCGGCATTTTACCAACATGTACTTTATCTACAGTCTTTAAAGACGCAGCATCAAGTACATTAACTGAATCTGCACCTTCATTTGCTACATACACTCTGTCTGCTGCAAACGTATAACCAGACCATGCCAGCATACTAATTTGCATTGCAATTAAAATTTTATTTTTGCTTATCATCGCCGCCAATATCCCATTAGTTAAATATATTTACCGGATTAGTTTCAGTAACCAGCTATTGTAGGATTATTTAACATATCACTAATATTACTCCATCGGGATCGTGTTAATTCTACCTATAACGAGTTACTGTATGAATTGCTTAGTCATTTCATTAATCAATCGCTATACATCATTGTATTAGATACTGCTATCCGTACTTGCGTATAAAGAGTATCAACCTTCCAGCAAGTGGAAGGTCAAGAAAAAAAGTAATAATTTAAAATAGCCTTAAAAATCCGCAAGCTGAGCAATTGTCTAAGAATATCGCAGGAGAATTTATAAATATAAAGAGGTAGTCCGGTGCCGGGTAAAATATCAAAGTTAACGATCAGTTCATCGATACTGAAAGCCAAACCTAACGACATGACAAACACCAGCCATATCGTTAAAGCTGGTACAAAGGATCCCGTGCCCGACCGGCGGTTAATTCACTGGCCTGCATCCGCACCACGTCCCACAGCGCCTGGGCCGCAGTCGATAAAGAACGATTTTTACGTCGTGCCAGCATCAATTGTCGTTCCACAACCGGCGTCAGGCGTTTAACCTGCAAATGGCTGCCTTGTGGCAGAGGAAGCGCCAGCGCAGGCAGCACGCTGATACCAATCCCCGCCTCAACCATCGGGAACAGTGTGGCAGGGTGACCTATCTCCTGAACGATATTGGCCTCAATGGAAAAGTGGGCCAGTGCCGCATCGATCAACGGTCGACTGCCGGAAGCGTAATCCTGTAATACCAAGCGCTCATGATATAAATCCTGCCAATTTACCCATTCGCGTTGGGCTAGCGGATGATCCTCTCGACACAACAGCAGGAACGGTTCGGATAACACCGCTTCACACTGTAGATCGGTCACAGCACCTGGATCTATCACAATGCCAAAATCCACCTCGCCCTGACGAATACTTTCCAGCACCCACTGTTGCGGACGATCGTGCAGCACAAAATCGATTGCTGGATAAAGCTGATTACTCTGGGCAATACACTGTGGAATAAGGTGAGCTGATATTGTCTGGCTGGCGGCAACGCGCACCGTTCCGGTTAACTGCGTTCCCACCTGGCCTGCTTCACGCAGCGTGCTGTGCAGTTCATCCAGAATACGTTCCAGCCGAGCCGCCAACTGGTGCCCGGCTTCCGTCAGCACCACTTCCCGCGTTGTTCTATCTAACAACCGCACACCCGTCTGCCCTTCCAGCTCTTTAACGCTGTGGCTGACCGCAGACTGGCTTAAGCCAATGATATCCCCCGCCCGGCTAAAGCTTTTGGCCTGAGCGACGGTAACAAAGATACGCAGCTGACGCAGGGAGTAATTCATTTATTCGATTCATATATGGATGCAATAAATCAATTTTATTTCTCAAACAGAAAAACGCAAAATGTTCCTACCGAATTTCAGGAGCTTTTATGAAACTTTTTCGTATCCTTGATCCGTTCACGATAACGTTGATTACGGTCGTATTACTGGCGTCCTTTTTCCCGGCCAAGGGTGGCTTTGTGCCTTTCTTTGAAGGCTTAACCACCGCTGCCATTGCCCTGTTGTTTTTTATGCACGGGGCGAAGCTTTCGCGTGAAGCCATTATTGCTGGCGGTAGTCACTGGCGTTTGCATCTATGGGTGATGTGCAGCACGTTTGTTGTTTTCCCGGTACTGGGTGTTCTGTTCGCCTGGTGGGCGCCGGTTAATGTTGACCCGATGCTGTACACCGGTTTCCTGTACCTGTGTATTTTGCCGGCCACGGTGCAGTCGGCAATCGCTTTTACGTCGCTGGCAGGGGGTAACGTTGCCGCTGCCGTGTGTTCCGCTTCGGCCTCCAGCCTGCTGGGTATTTTTCTCTCGCCGTTGCTGGTTGGCCTGGTAATGAATATGCACGGCGCAGAAGGCAGTCTGGAGCAGGTGGGGAAAATCATGCTGCAACTGCTGCTGCCGTTCGTACTGGGACATCTTTCACGTCCGTGGATTGGTAATTGGGTGTCCCGACATAAAAAATGGATCGCCAAAACGGACCAATCCTCCATCTTGCTGGTGGTGTACTCCGCCTTCAGTGAAGCCGTGGTTAACGGGATCTGGCACAAAGTGGGGATTGGCTCGCTGCTGTTTATCGTGGTGGTCAGCATCGTATTGCTGGCAATCGTGATTGGCATCAACGTCTTTGTTGCGCGTAAATGCGGCTTCAACAAAGCCGATGAGATCACCATTGTCTTTTGCGGATCGAAAAAGAGCCTGGCAAATGGGATCCCAATGGCAAATATTCTGTTCCCGACGTCAGTGATAGGAATGATGGTGCTGCCGTTGATGATCTTCCATCAAATTCAGCTGATGGTGTGTGCCGTGCTGGCACGTCGCTACAAGCAACAAACGGACGCATTGCAGGCGCAGCAGAAAAGCCGCGCCGCAAAGGCTTAGAGCGGGCGTTTCAGGGGCTGCACCAGTTGCGTCAGCCCTTCAGTTTTAATCAGCAGCGTGATTTGCATCAGCTCGCCGAGCTTGCCCGGCGGGAATTCATCCTTACGGGCAAACCACAGCAGATACTCTTCCGGTACATCAATCAGCCGACGCCCTTTATATTTGCCAAAGGGCATCACGGTATTGGCGATTTCAACCAGCTGCTCTTTTTCCATCTCAGGCACCCAGTAAGCGGATCATTTCAGCTTCATCGATCACGGCAATACCCAGTTCCTGCGCTTTTGCCAGCTTCGAACCCGCCGCTTCACCGGCAATCACCAGGTCGGTTTTCTTCGATACGCTACCGGCCACTTTTGCACCCAACTCAGTCAGTCGCGCTTTGGCGTCATCGCGTGACATCAGGCTCAGACTCCCGGTCAGCACCACCGTTTTACCCGCGAAGGGGCTGTCGATTTCTTCAGCGTTGATGACCACCGGCGCAGGCCAATGGATACCCTGCGCCAGCAGTTGGACGATCACCTCGCGGTTACTCTCTTCGGCAAAGAAATTAAACACGTGGGTCGCTACCACAATGCCGACATCCGGCACTTTTTGTAGCTCTTCAATAGAGGCCGCTTCCAGCGCCTCAAGGGTGCCAAAATGTGCCGCCAGACCAGCCGCCGTAGCTTCGCCGACTTCGCGAATACCCAGCGCGTAGAGGAAACGGGCAAACGTTGTTTCTTTCGCTTTTTCCAGCGCATTCACCACGTTTTGTGCCGATTTCGGCCCCATACGATCAAGACCGGTCAGCTTGCCTGCGGTCAGTGTGAAGAGATCCGCTGGCGTGTGGACATACTCTTTCTCGACCAGTTGATCGATAATTTTGTCGCCCATGCCGTCAACGTCCAGCGCGCGGCGGGAAACGAAGTGTTTCAGCGATTCCTTACGCTGCGCTCCGCAGATTAAACCACCGGTACAGCGTGTGACCGCTTCGCCTTCCACACGCTCAACGTCAGAGTTGCATACCGGACAGTGGGTGGGAAACTCAATTTCACGCGTATCGTCCGGGCGTTCGGAAAGCACGACGTTCACTACCTGCGGGATGACATCGCCCGCACGGCGAATGACGACTTTATCGCCAATACGCAAACCAAGACGCTCAATTTCATCCGCATTGTGCAAGGTGGCGTTACTGACCAACACCCCGGCAACCTGAACTGGCTCAAGGCGAGCGACAGGCGTAATCGCCCCGGTGCGTCCAACCTGAAACTCAACATCACGTACGAAGGTCATCTGCTCTTGCGCCGGGAACTTAAAGGCCACCGCCCAGCGCGGCGCGCGGGCAACAAAACCCAGTTGCTCTTGCAATACCATGGAGTTGACTTTGATCACCACACCATCGATATCGAATCCCAGCGTCGGTCGGTCTTCTTCAACCTTGTGATAGTAAGCAAGTACTTCCTCCGGAGAGTCGCAAAGCGTAACTCTGTCGCTCACCGGCAATCCCCACTCTTTAAATTGCAGCAGACGGCCCAGGTGGGTATCAGGCAGCACACCACCTTCCAGCACACCGACGCCATAGCAGAAGAAAGTAAGCGGTCGCTTCGCTGTGATACGCGGATCGAGCTGGCGCAATGACCCGGCCGCCGCGTTACGCGGGTTAGCAAACACTTTGTTGCCAGTACGGCGGGCCTCTTCGTTAATTTTTTCAAACCCGGCCTGCGGCAGGAACACTTCACCGCGCACTTCCAGACGCGTCGGAATGTTATCGCCACGCAGTTTTAACGGGATCGCACGAATGGTGCGCACGTTCGAGGTAATATCCTCACCCGTAGTACCATCACCACGCGTTGCGGCACTGACCAGCACACCGTTTTCATACAGGATACTGACCGCCAGCCCGTCCAGCTTCAGTTCGCAGCACCAGGTTAGTTTGTCCGTACTCTTCAGTCTGTCCTGCACGCGCTTGTTGAAGGCGAGAAAACTCTCTTCATCAAACACGTTATCCAGCGACAGCATTGGCACTTCATGGCGAATCTGGCTGAACGCTGCTAACGGGGCGGCGCCTACGCGCTGGGTTGGCGAGTCGGGGGTGATAAGTTCCGGATGCTGCGCTTCCAGCTCGCGCAGTTCACGCATCAGGCGATCGTATTCCGCATCGGGAATTTCCGGCGCATCCATCACATGGTAGAGATACTCATGATGGCGAAGCGTGGTTCGCAGTTCTGTCAGTTGTTGTTCGATTGATTCCATATCGCACCATCAATGATAAAAAACCCCCGACAGGCGGGGGTTTAGCAAGGATATGTCACGCCAGAGGAGAATCAGGCGTGAGATTCTTTAACTTCGCGGATGCGGTCCTGATACTCGCGCAGTTTCTGCGGCGTCATCATACGACGTTGATCGTCGAGCACCACACCACCCACTTCATCGGCAATGTGCTGTGCGGACTGCAGCATCAGCTTAAAGTTTTGCAGCTCGTCACCGTAGGACGGAACCTGCATAAAAATAGTCACGCCAGGGGTGCTGAAATCACCCGTCATTTCGGGGTCAAACGTTCCTGGGTTAACCATATTGGCAAGGCTGAACAGCGAAGGACCGCTGCCATCCGGACTCAAATGACGATGGAAAATATTCATGTCGCCAAATTTAAAACCGGCTTGCTGAATGCTGTTGAGCAGCACTTCACCGTTGAGCTCACTACCGTGATGCGCCGCAACGTTCATAATAATGACCGCTTCTTTACGCTGCGGTTTTTCAGCAACAGGCGCTTCTTCAACTACCGGCTCAGGCTGAGGTTGATGTTCAACGGCAGGCTCTGCGGGCTGGAAAGCCTGCGGCGCAGGTTGCGGTGCTTGCTGCACGGGCTGCTGAACCTGCGGAGCAACGGGCTGATGCTGCATCGGCTGCTGCGCAGGTTGTTGCTGAACAGGCTGATGCTGCACCGGCTGCTGCGGTTGTACAGGCTGCGGCTGCTGCTGAGCATGCGGCGGCGGTACCGGCGCTTGTGCAGGCTGCGGCGCGGGTTGACGCGGCTGAGCAGACGCATAAGGCGGCTGGTACTGGTGTTGCGGCGACTGAGGAGGAACACCATGTTCCTGCGCGTTACCGGGAGCATGATTCACACGATGAACGCGAACTTCGCCCACGCCTTCGTCTTCCTCGACGTTGTCGTCGAACGAATCCTCGTCTTCACGTTTAGACTTCATGCGTTTCAGTGGGCGATCGCGGAATATAGAAGACCGCTCTTTACGGCTAGTCCAAAAACCATGTACCAGTAAAGCGATTATGGCGATCGCGCCAACAATGATTAATATCAGACGCAAATCCTGCATCATTATATTCTCTGTTGTTCTAACACCTTGCCACCACGGCAAACATTTACTCACTAAGAGTATTTGTCGATTACGCCAAGTGCAAGTGCACTCTTGGCTTTCACGGCATAAAGATGAACAAAATTGTGCTTTTTGCTGTTTTTTCGAACATTTCTGAACAGCTTAACGCTCAACAACCCGGTAAGATACGCAAAGTTTACCAGAGCTTATATAACAAGGAGTATGTCCTGACCATGGTTTCATCATCTGCAGTCGTACCTCGCAGCGGCCTTTATTACTTTTCACAGGGATGGAAGCTCATCACCCTACCGGGCATTCGTCGCTTTGTCATCCTGCCTTTGCTGGTGAATATCCTGCTGATGGGCGGCGCATTCTGGTGGCTATTCACACAACTCGATAGCTGGATCCCCGCGCTGATGAGTCACGTCCCTGACTGGCTTCAGTGGCTCAGCTACTTGCTGTGGCCGATTGTCACTATCTCCGTACTACTGGTGTTCGGCTACCTGTTTTCCACCATAGCCAACTGGATTGCAGCGCCGTTTAACGGTCTGCTGGCTGAACAACTGGAAGCGCGCTTAACGGGCGCAACACCGCCTGACACCGGCGTTCTCGGCATCATGAAAGATGTTCCCCGTATTATGAAACGTGAATGGCAAAAGTTGGCGTGGTATCTCCCGCGCGCCGTCGTGTTGCTGATCCTCTATTTCATTCCGGGTATTGGTCAGACCGTAGCCCCGGTGCTGTGGTTCCTGTTCAGCGCGTGGATGCTGGCCATTCAGTACTGCGATTATCCGTTTGATAACCATAAGGTGCCTTTTAAGGAGATGCGCGTCGCGCTGCGCACACGCAAGGTCACCAATATGCAATTTGGCGCATTGACCAGCCTGTTCACCATGATTCCGGTGCTCAATCTGTTCATCATGCCAGTTGCGGTTTGTGGTGCCACGGCGATGTGGGTAGACTGCTATCGTGCTAAGCACGCGTTATGGAAGTAATGCAAAAATGTGTAAAAGCAGGCTGGCTTATGCCCGCTCTTATTCCATACTGCAACGCATTATTTCCTGGTGGCATATAGATATACGAATTCCTTACTTCCCCATACTTTCTCAACAGGTATGCTGAAGCGGTATCCCAATTTCATACAGTTAAGGACAGGCCATGAGTAAGATTTTTGAAGACAACTCGCTGACTATCGGTCATACGCCGCTGGTTCGACTGAACCGTATCGGTAACGGACGCATTCTGGCGAAGGTGGAATCACGCAACCCAAGCTTTAGCGTCAAATGCCGTATCGGTGCCAACATGATTTGGGATGCCGAAAAACGAGGTGTACTTAAACCGGGTGTAGAGCTGGTCGAACCAACCAGCGGCAACACAGGGATCGCGCTGGCCTACGTTGCCGCAGCTCGCGGTTACAAACTGACTCTGACCATGCCTGAAACCATGAGCATTGAGCGCCGCAAGCTCTTAAAAGCGCTGGGCGCGAACCTGGTGCTGACCGAAGGCGCAAAAGGTATGAAGGGCGCGATTCAGAAAGCGGAAGAAATTGTGGCCAGCGATCCGGAAAAATTCCTGCTGCTGCAGCAGTTCAGCAACCCGGCAAACCCGGAAATCCACGAAAAAACTACCGGCCCGGAAATCTGGGAAGATACCGATGGCCAGGTTGATGTCTTTATCTCTGGCGTTGGTACCGGCGGTACGTTGACTGGTGTGACCCGTTACATTAAAGGCACTAAAGGCAAAACCGATCTGATCACCGTCGCGGTTGAACCTACCGACTCCCCTGTTATCGCCCAGGCGCTGGCAGGTGAAGAACTCAAACCAGGCCCGCATAAAATTCAGGGCATCGGCGCTGGCTTCATTCCGGGTAACCTTGATCTGAAGCTTATCGATAAAGTCGTTGCCATCACTAATGATGAAGCTATTTCTACTGCGCGTCGTCTGATGGAAGAAGAAGGTATTCTGGCTGGGATCTCTTCCGGTGCTGCGGTTGCTGCCGCGCTTAAGCTCCAGGAAGATGAAACCTTTACCAATAAGAATATAGTGGTTATTCTACCGTCATCGGGTGAGCGTTATCTGAGCACAGCACTGTTTGCCGATCTCTTTACAGAGAAAGAACTGCAACAGTAGTGCCAGCATGTTAAAAACGCGTAAAAAAGCACCCTTTTGGGTGCTTTTTTGTGGCCTGCTTCAAAGTTTCAACTCGCCTGGCATTGATTCAACCCGCCGGAACTGGTATTTAACCAAACTAATTATTTTGATGCGCGAAATTAATCGTTACAGGAAAAGCGCTAGCTGAATCGATTTTATGATTTGGTTCAACTCTTCCTTTCGCGGCATAATGTTTAATGACGAACGAAACGTCAGCGGCAAGAAGTTGCCAGCAACGGATTGCACCGAACTCCTTTTGTGTCGCGTCCAGTTTACGCCGATGCTAACAATACAGGCTAAAGTTGAGCCGCCAGGCTAGACTTTAGTTCCACAACACTAAACCTATAAGTTGGGGAAATATAATGTTCCAGCAAGAAGTTACCATTACCGCTCCGAACGGTCTGCATACTCGCCCTGCTGCTCAGTTTGTTAAAGAAGCAAAAGGCTTTACTTCTGAAATTACTGTGACTTCCAACGGCAAAAGCGCTAGCGCCAAAAGCCTGTTTAAACTGCAGACTCTGGGCCTGACTCAGGGTACCGTTGTCACCCTGTCCGCAGAAGGTGAGGACGAGCAGAAAGCAGTTGAGCATCTGGTTAAACTGATGGCTGAACTCGAGTAAGTTCAACGAGTTCTTTTAAATATCAGTCACAAGTAAGGTAGGGTTATGATTTCAGGCATTTTAGCATCCCCGGGTATCGCTTTCGGTAAAGCATTGCTGCTGAAAGAAGACGAGATCGTCATTGACCGGAAAAAAATTTCTGCCGACAAGGTTGATCAGGAAGTTGAACGTTTTCTGAGCGGTCGTGCCAAGGCATCTGCGCAACTGGAAGCGATCAAAACCAAAGCTGGTGAAACGTTCGGTGAAGAAAAAGAAGCCATCTTTGAAGGGCATATCATGCTGCTCGAAGATGAGGAGCTGGAGCAGGAAATCATAGCCCTGATTAAAGATAAGCACATGACGGCTGATGCAGCTGCGCATGAAGTTATCGAAGGTCAGGCCACAGCCCTGGAAGAGCTGGATGATGAATACCTGAAAGAACGTGCGGCTGACGTACGTGACATCGGTAAACGCCTGCTGCGTAACATTCTGGGTCTGGCAATTATTGACCTAAGCGCTATCCAGGACGAAGTTATCCTGGTTGCCGCAGACCTGACCCCGTCAGAAACCGCACAGCTGAACCTGAACAAGGTGCTGGGTTTCATCACTGACGCGGGCGGACGTACTTCCCATACCTCTATCATGGCGCGTTCTCTGGAACTGCCTGCTATCGTAGGTACGGGTAACGTCACCTCTCAGGTGAAAAACGACGACTATCTGATTCTGGATGCCGTAAACAATCAGGTTTACGTCAATCCGACCAACGACGTTATTGATCAACTGCGTGCCGTTCAGGAGCAGGTTGCAACCGAGAAAGCGGAACTCGCTAAGCTGAAAGATCTGCCGGCTATCACGCTGGACGGACATCAGGTTGAAGTTTGCGCCAACATCGGTACCGTTCGTGACGTTGAAGGCGCTGAGCGTAACGGCGCTGAAGGTGTGGGTCTGTACCGCACCGAATTCCTGTTCATGGACCGTGAATCGCTGCCAACTGAAGAAGAACAGTTTGCTGCGTATAAAGCCGTTGCTGAAGCCTGTGGCTCTCAGGCGGTCATCGTCCGTACCATGGACATCGGCGGCGATAAAGAACTGCCGTACATGAACTTCCCGAAAGAAGAGAACCCGTTCCTGGGCTGGCGTGCCGTGCGTATCGCCATGGATCGTAAAGAGATCCTGCGTGACCAGGTTCGCGCTATCCTACGCGCCTCTGCTTTCGGCAAACTGCGTATCATGTTCCCAATGATCATCTCTGTTGAAGAAGTGCGTGCACTGCGCAAAGAGATCGAAATCTACAAACAGGAACTGCGCGACGAAGGTAAAGCATTTGACGAGAGCATTGAGATTGGCGTGATGGTGGAAACACCAGCTGCGGCAACAATTGCGCGTCATTTAGCCAAAGAAGTTGATTTCTTTAGTATCGGCACCAATGATTTAACGCAGTACACCCTGGCAGTTGACCGTGGTAATGATATGATTTCACACCTTTACCAACCGATGTCGCCATCTGTGCTGACGCTGATCAAGCAAGTTATTGATGCTTCTCATGCTGAAGGCAAATGGACTGGCATGTGTGGTGAGCTTGCAGGCGACGAACGTGCTACACTTCTGTTGCTGGGGATGGGTCTGGACGAATTCTCTATGAGCGCCATTTCTATCCCGCGCATTAAGAAGATTATCCGTAACACGAACTTCGAAGATGCGAAGGTGTTAGCAGAGCAGGCTCTTGCTCAACCGACAACGGACGAGTTAATGACGCTGGTTAACAAGTTCATTGAAGAAAAAACAATCTGCTAATCCACGAGATGCGGCCCAATTTACTGCTTAGGAGAAGATCATGGGTTTGTTCGATAAACTGAAATCTCTGGTTTCTGATGATAAGAAAGACACCGGAACTATTGAGATCGTTGCTCCGCTCTCTGGCGAGATCGTCAACATCGAAGACGTGCCGGATGTAGTTTTTGCTGAGAAAATCGTTGGTGATGGCATTGCTATCAAACCAACCGGTAACAAAATGGTTGCCCCTGTTGATGGCACCATCGGCAAAATCTTTGAAACCAACCACGCTTTCTCTATCGAATCCGACAGCGGCATTGAGCTGTTTGTTCACTTCGGTATTGATACCGTTGAACTGAAAGGCGAAGGCTTCAAACGCATCGCTGAAGAAGGTCAGCGCGTGAAAGTGGGCGACCCGGTTATTGAATTCGATCTGCCGCTGCTGGAAGAAAAAGCCAAGTCTACCCTGACTCCGGTTGTTATCTCCAACATGGACGAAATCAAAGAGCTGATCAAACTGTCCGGTAGCGTGACAGTGGGTGAGACTCCGGTTATCCGCATCAAGAAGTAATTCTTTTTGCAGAGAAAGATGGCGCCAGCAGGCGCCATTTTTTTTATCTGATGGTTATCAAAACCCTGCCGGATGGCGCTACGCTTATCCGGCCTACAACAAACTCCGTAACGTAGGCCGGATAAGACGTTCTCGCCGCCATCCGGCATTAAATCTGTAAGGTGACCGGTCGGTAACACGCCTCGCGCATCAGGATTTTCATCCCTTCCGGCCCGCTTTCCAGCATCCGTCGCTCCGAGTCTGCCACTAACAATTCACAGTCGTAGCCACCCGCAATACCAAACATGGATCGCGCTACGCAGATATCTTCCAGCGCTGCTGCCCCGTTGGTGTCAAAATGTCCAACCATACGCCCATTCTGGCGAACTACCAGCCGGTAACTCTTCATCGCGCCTCCCCTGCCGGTGGCAGAATTAATTCATCACAACCACACAGATGCGTCCACGTCATCACGTCCAGCACCCGCTGCGCGGCGTCGTGAGTCGCGGTCGTCAGCGCTTTCCCCAGTACAAGGCCGCTCACCAGCTCTGCACAAAACAGATCGCCAGTCCCCTTCAGATCCGTTTTCACTCGCGGATGGGCTAACACCTCAACCGTTTCAGCCGTCACCACCGCAACGTTAATAATCTCTTCGGTATCCCCCGGTGCGCTGGTAATTACCACCCATTTCAGGGTGTCAGTGAGCAGTGATTGTGCCGCCGTAATGGCTTCATCAAGCGTACGACACGGCTTTCCGCTCAGCATTTGCAGCTCGAACACGTTCGGCGTCAGCCCCTGCGCCAGCGGCAGCAGGTGCTGACGATAAGCTTCCGGGATTTCGGCTTTCACATACATGCCGCTATCCGTATCGCCAATCACAGGGTCGACCAAAATGCACAGGTCCGGATGCGTGGCCCGAACGGTTTCCAGCCACTGTGCCAGCAAGGCGATTTGCTCCGCGCTGCCCATGTATCCAGTAGTCACCGCCTTTAGCTCGCGCAAGGCATCACGCTCGCTTAAGGCGCGGAGATAGCCGCTAAACCAGTCGGACGGAATAACGCCGCCGTAAAAGGTTTCATAATGCGGGGTATTACTGAACAGCACCGTGGGTACTGCCGTCACGCGTAACCCCTGCGCTTTAATGGCCGGGACGGCGATGCTGTTGCCTACGCTGCCATACACCACCTGTGACTGGACGGCGACGATATCGGTCTGTAACGCCCGATTCGTGTCGTCAAAGAGCACTGACTGGATATCACTCTCCTGCTCCATAAATTTCTCCTCTCTCTGGACAGCGGGCCTACGCCTCACTATTATCGTCATATGCTAAAATTCATTTTGTCATAGGTCAATAATGATCGACGGAAAAACCGCTAACGAAATTTTTGACAGTATCCGTCAACATGTCACTACAGGCACGCTGGCAGCAGGCGAAACGTTGCCGCCAGTGCGGGAACTGGCGACGGAATTAAACGTGAACCGCAATACTGTCGCGGCGGCTTACAAACGCCTGGTCACCTCCGGGTTGGCGCAGAGCCTGGGACGCAACGGCACGGTGATTAAGGGGATTACTGCCCCCGTTGCGTTGGAAGGTGGTAATCCGAATACCCCGCTTATCGATCTTTCCGGCGGTAATCCAGCGCCCTCGCGTCTTCCTGACCTGAGTAGTTATTTCGCGAAGATAAATAAGAATCCGCGTTTGTACGGCGATGCCGCTGTGTCACCAGGGCTTAAGGTATGGGCATCACAATGGATGCAAAATGCAATGCCCGGCAAAGGGGAAATTGATATCACCAGCGGCGCCATTGATGCTATCGAACGGCTACTGTGCGCCCATTTACTGCCTGGAGATAGCGTTGTCGTAGAAGATCCATGCTTTTTGAGCAGCATCAACATGCTGCGTTATGCTGGTTTCTCCGCCAGTCCGGCCAATGTTGACCACGAAGGTATGCTGCCGGACCAACTGGAACTCGCGCTACAGAAAGGTGCGCGGGCGGTGATTCTGACACCGCGCGCGCATAACCCCACAGGATGCAGCCTGAACGCATCCCGCGCGGCGCAATTGCAGGAAATCCTGGCCCGCTATCCGCAGACGCTGGTGATCGTCGACGACCACTTTGCGCTGCTATCTGCTTGCCACTGGTATCCGGTGATTGCGAAGGAAACCACGCACTGGGCGATTGTCCGTTCGATGTCCAAAACGTTAGGTCCGGATTTACGCCTGGCCATTGTGGCCAGCGATCCGCTCACTTCAGGGAAGCTACGTTTACGGCTCAACTCCGGCAGTCAGTGGGTCAGCCATCTGCTGCAGGATTTGGCCTGCGCCTGCCTGAGTGACGAGACTTATCAACACACGCTGGCGCAAACTCAGCAGTTTTACGCCGCCCAGCAGCAAAAGTTGACGGCAGCGCTACGGCGACATGGCATTGAGTTGCCCGTTGGTGACGGTCTGAATATGTGGCTACCGCTGGAAAATAACAGCCAGGCAATCGCTTTTGCGCTGGCGAAGTCCGGCTGGCTGGTGCGGGAAGGCGAAGTGTTTGGCGTCAATACGCCTGCCCACGGCCTGCGTATTACGCTGTCAACCTTAACTGACAGCGACATTGATAAGCTGGCGGCTGATATTCATCAGGCGCTAAAACGCTAACAGGAGAGAAAAAGTGCGAGTTCATTTTGTTATTCATGAGTCTTTCGAATCTGCTGGCGCGTATCTGCCGTGGGCCGAATCACGCGGCTATACCATCACCTGGTCGCGCGTTTATGCCGGAGAAGCGGTCCCTGCGAACGCCGATGATTTCGATATGTTGGTGGTGTTTGGCGGTCCGCAGTCACCACGAACCACGCTGGCAGAGTGCCCGTACTTTGATTCTCAGGCCGAGCAGCATCTGATCAACCAGGCGATTGCGGCACGTAAAATTGTGGTGGGGATCTGCCTGGGTTCACAGTTAATCGGCGAAGCGCTGGGTGCGAAGGTGTGCCAGAGTCCGGAAAAAGAAATTGGTCACTACCCCATCGTTCTGACCGAAGCCGGTCAACAGCACCCGTTGTTCAGCCATTTCGGCTCACCGCTTACTGTCGGCCACTGGCACAACGACATGCCAGGATTAACCGACCAGGCGACCATTCTTGCTGCTAGCGAGGGCTGTCCACGACAAATCGTGCAATACGGTAATTTTGTTTATGGTTTTCAGTGCCATATGGAGTTTACAGCTGATGCTATAGAAGGGCTTATTCAACACTCCGAACAAGAACTGACGGAAGCTAAAGGCAAGCGCTTCATCCGTTCCGTTGAAGAGATGCGAGCATGGGATTATCAGCAGATGAATGAGAAGCTGTGGCAATTCCTAGATAAGCTTGTGGAAAAACGTAACGATTGATTATGGCAGGCCGGATAAGACGCTTTACGTCGTCATCCGGCGCTCGTGCCGTACGTTTGCCTGATAGTGCTATGGTTATCAGGCCTGAAAACTAAATCCCTAATCCCTGGTTAAAGTGCTCTTCGCCAAACACGCCGGTTGAAAGGTAGCGATCGCCGCGATCGCAGATGATCGCCACCACCACCGCTCCCGGTGTCGCGCGCGCCACACGTAACGCCCCCGCTACCGCGCCACCAGAACTGACACCACAGAAAATCCCTTCGCGCACGGCCAGTTCACGCATGGTGTTTTCCGCATCGTTCTGGTGAATATCCAGCACCTCATCCACCAGCGAGGCGTTAAAAATGCCCGGCATATATTCCGCAGGCCAGCGGCGAATTCCCGGAATACTACTGCCCTCTTCCGGCTGCAGGCCAACGATAGTGACCGCTTTTTCTTGCTCACGCAGAAAACGCGACACACCGGTAATGGTGCCTGTCGTTCCCATACTGGAGACAAAGTGGGTAATACGACCTGACGTCTGCTGCCAGATTTCCGGTCCGGTGGTGGTGTAATGCGCGTACGGGTTATCCGGATTATTAAACTGATCCAGCAGCTTGCCTTCTCCACGCTGCGCCATTTCAAGGGCTAAATCGCGCGCGCCTTCCATCCCCTGCTCTTTGGTGACCAGAATCAGCTCGGCACCATAGGCGCGCATCGCCGCACGGCGCTCCTGACTCATGTTGTCTGGCATCAGCAGCTTCATACGGTAGCCCTTCAGCGCGGCGATCATTGCCAGCGCGATTCCGGTATTACCGCTGGTAGCCTCAATCAGCACGTCGCCTGGCTTAATTTCTCCGCGCTTTTCCGCCTCGACGATCATCGACAACGCGGCGCGGTCTTTCACCGAACCTGCGGGATTATTGCCTTCCAGCTTGACCCAAATTTCACTGCCGTTATCTGGCGCCAGACGTTGTAATTTCACCAGAGGCGTATTGCCAATTGTTTGTTCTAATGTGTTCACGTTTTCAGCTCAATAAAATGCCGGGTGGCGCTGCGCTTACCCGGCCTACAGGTCATGCTGCACCTGATAAGCCCGATAAGCACAGCGCCACCGGATGATAACTATACGAATTAACCTATCAGGCACTTTGCGCCAGGGCAAGTTCCTCTTCACGCGTTTCAATCCGCTGGTCTCCGTTATACAGGCGCGCATTTTGCAGCCCGACAAACAGCCGTTCGCCGCGGTTCGGGGTATCATCACCCTGCATGATGACCGTCAGCGGTTCGTTATACCACCCCAACGGTTGCACAACTAATTGGGTGTAGTGTCCTTTCGGGCTGGCTTCCAGCACCTGTACCGGCAACGGCGAATCCAGGCTGGTACGACGGCTCACGTCCACTTCCCACGGACGCAGGAACAGATCCACCGGTCCCTGATAACCAGGCGTATAACCCAGCGGCCAGCGGTGTGCGCCCACGTGGAATTGCCCACCGCGAATCGTTCCCTGCAAGCGGTTAACCTCGCCCATAAACTCCAGCACAAAACGGGTAGCCGGTTCGCGCCAGACCTGATCCGGCGCATCAGCCTGCTCGATATGACCCTGGCTCATCACCACCACGCGGTCTGCGACTTCCGTCGCTTCTTCCTGGTCGTGGGTCACAAACACGCTGGTAAACTTCAGCTCTTCATGCAGCTGGCGCAGCCAGCGACGCAGCTCTTTACGCACCTGCGCATCAAGCGCGCCAAACGGCTCGTCGAGCAGCAGGATCTGCGGCTCTACCGCCAGCGCACGCGCCAACGCCACGCGCTGTTTTTGCCCGCCGGAGAGCTGTGCCGGAAAACGGTCCGCCAGATGAGCCAGTTGAACCATTTCCAGCAGTTTGGTCACTTTTGCTTTGATGGCCGCCGCATTCGGGCGCTCACGCCGTGGCAGGACCGTCAGACCAAACGCGATATTGTCGAAAACGGTCATATGACGAAACAGCGCATAGTGCTGGAACACGAACCCCACCTTACGGTCGCGGGCGTGCAATCGGCTAACGTCGGTGCCGTGAAAACGGATATGCCCGCTGGACTGATGCTCCAGCCCGGCAATAATGCGCAGCAGCGTGGTTTTGCCCGAGCCAGATGGCCCCAGCAGCGCGACCATCTGACCTGAAGGAATATCCAGCGAGATATCGTTCAGCACCTGGGTGCGACCAAAAGACTTCTTAATATTGGCAATCTCAATGCTCATGATTTTCCTCCTGCTGCGCGCGTTTTTCCTGGTTCTCCAGACGCCATTGCAACATGCTCTTCAAAAACAGGGTAATAATCGCCATCAGCGTTAATAGCGCCGCGGCGGTAAAGGAGCCGACCGTGTTGTAGTCCTGCTCCAGTAATTCAATCTGTAGCGGCAGCGATAAGGTTTCGCCGCGAATCGAGCCGGAAACCACTGACACCGCGCCAAACTCACCAATCGCACGGGCGTTGGTCAACACCACACCGTACAGCAATGCCCAACGGATATTCGGCAGCGTCACGCGGCGGAACATCTGCCAGCCGGACGCGCCAAGCAGCACAGCCGCTTCATCTTCATTGCTACCCTGGCTTAACATCACCGGCACCAGCTCACGCACCACAAACGGACAGGTCACGAATACTGTCACCAGCACAATCCCCGGCCAAGCAAACATAATTTGCAGGTTATGCTCATCCAGCCATCCGCCAAGCGGGCCGTTAGAGCCGTAAAACAGCAGATAGACCAGGCCGGCAACCACCGGCGAGACAGCAAATGGAATATCCAGCAACGTCAGCAATAGTTGGCGTCCGGGGAAGTTAAAGCGGGTCACCAGCCAGGCCAGCAACACGCCAAACACCAGGTTCACCGGCACCGCAATCAGCGCAATCAGCACCGTCAGCCAGATGGCATGCAGCATGTCCGGGTCCGCCAGATTCTGTAATACCGGCATTAATCCCTTGCTGAACGCCTGCACGAAGATGTAAATCATCGGCACCAGCAAAATAAACGCGGAGACCAGCATGCCCGTGCCGATCAGGAACCATTTCCCCCAGTTGATGCGGGGTGCGCCATAGCGTTTCAATTGGGTAATGTCTGCCATCAGTGACCTACCACACGTCGACCAAAGCGACTTTGCAGAGTGTTAATTGAAAACAGCAGCAACAACGAAGCCCCGAGGATCACAGAAGCAATCGCGCTGGCGGCCGGGTAGTCAAACTCCTGCAAGCGAACAAAAATCATCAGCGAGGTCACTTCCGTCTTCCATGCGATGTTTCCGGCGATAAAAATAACCGCGCCAAACTCACCGAGGCTGCGGGTAAACGACAGCGCAACGCCCGCCACCAGCGCGGGAGACAGCTCCGGCAGCACTACTTTACGGAAACTTTGCCAGCGCGTAGCACCGAGTGTTTCAGCTGCTTCTTCATATTCCGGGCCTAACTCTTCCAGTACTGGTTGCACAGTACGCACCACAAACGGAATGCTGGTAAAGGCCATCGCTACCGCGATACCGAGCCAGGTGTAGGTCACCTTGATATCCAGCTTCGCCAGCCACTCGCCGTAGAAGCCATTAACCGAAAACAGTGACGCCAGCGTCAGACCTGCCACCGCCGTAGGCAGTGCAAACGGCAGGTCCATCAGAGCATCCAACAGCGTACGGCCCGGAAAGCGATAGCGGGTTAATATCCACGCCATCAGCAAACCGAACACGCCGTTAAAAATCGACGCCACAAACGCCGACAGCAGCGTCACTTTATAAGCCGCCACCACCTGCGGATTGGTAATCACATCCCAGTATTGCGCCCAGCTCATTTGCGCCAGTTGCATCACCAGCGCGCTCAGCGGCAGCAGCAATATCAGGCAGACAAACAGTAAGCTGGTGCCCAGGCTCAAAGTGAAGCCGGGCAGCACGCGTCGGGAAGAAACAGCAAACATTTACTTACGCCCCGCCGCCAGCAGTTTGTCCAGCTCACCGCCGCTGACAAAGTGTGTTTTCATCACTTCAGGCCACGAGCCAAACTTATCTTCCACACGGAACAATTCGGTCTGCGGGAATTTATCTTTCAGCTTGTCCATTACCTGTGGGTTATTCACGCGGTAGTAGAAATCGGTAATGATGGTTTGCGCCTGCGGGCTGTACAGCCAGTTCAGGTAAGCTTTCGCCGCTTTTTCAGTACCGTTGGCCTGCACATTTTTATCTACCCAGGCCACCGGGAACTCCGCCAGAATGTTGACCTTCGGCACCACCACTTCGAAGCCCTGGTCTTCATACTGTTTACGGATATTGTTCACTTCCGATTCAAAGGTAATCAGTACGTCGCCCAGACCGCGCTCCACGAAGGTGGTAGTTGCACCACGACCGCCGGTATCAAATACTTCCACGTTTTTCAGAAACTGGGTCATGAACTGTTCGGTTTTAGCTTTATCCCCACCGTCCGCTTTATCTGCCGCGCCCCACGCTGCCAGATAGGTATAGCGTGCGTTACCGGAGGTTTTCGGGTTCGGGAAAATCAGCTTCACGTCCGGGCGAACCAGATCGTTCCATTCGTGGATATTCTTCGGGTTGCCCTTACGCACCAAAAACGCCATGGTGGAATAGAATGGCGAACTGTTATTCGGCAGGCGGCTTTGCCAGTCGGCAGGGATCAGCTTGCCTTTGTCATGCAGGATCTGCACGTCGGTCACCTGGTTATAGGTCACGACGTCAGCTTTCAGCCCCTGCAAAATCGCCAACGCCTGTTTTGATGACCCGGCATGAGATTGTTTAATCGTCAGTTTGTCGCCGCCGTTATCCTTCGCCCATTGCTGTTCAAACGGCGGATTAAGGGCGGCAAACAGCTCGCGGGAAACATCGTATGAACTGTTCAGCAGTTCCGTTGCCTGCGCCTGCCCCACCAGCAACAGCATGGCTGCCAGCGTCAGTGTTCTTTTTTTCAGTAAGTTAACGGCCATTGCGCACCCTTATAAATTAAATGACTTTCTTATGGTCATCATATTTATAACCAGTGCTAAAGGAGTAACGGTTTTATATACCGTTTGATGATTTGAAAGTTGAAAAGAGAATAAGGGGTACCTCCTCCCCAGCACATGGGGAGGAGACCGGCATCAATCAGACGCCGACGCTTACGCTTTCAGGCAAAGTGCTGCCGCCATCAATCACGTTTTGCGTGCCAGTTAAATAACTGGACTCATCCGATGCCAGGAACGCCGCCAGTTCGCCGACCTCAAGCGGGCAGGCCAGACGACGCATTGGGATCGCTTTCGCCATTTCGACTAAAACGGATTCAGGATCTTCCGGGTTAGACTGACGCGCAATGCTTTCCGCCATCGGCGTACGAACGTAGCCAGGGCAAATGGCATTCACGCGAATGCCGGACTGCGCATATTCTACCGCCAGGGATTTGGTCAAACCGATGATCGCGGCTTTCGACAGCGCGTAGGCCGTTTCGCCCGGGTCAGCAACCATATCGCCGGTCACCGATGACATCATCACGATGCGCCCATCTTTGCGCGCAATCATCTCCGGCAGAACGGCTTTCGTCACGTTCCAGACGCCTTTAATGTTGATATCAATGTGAAAATCGCGATCTTCATCGCTCATATCAAGGAAGTTGCCGAGGCGGCATACGCCGGCATTGTTCACCAGAATATCGATTTTGCCTTCAATCTGCTTCGCGCGCGTCACCGCTTCCTTGACCGACGCAAAATCTCTGACGTCAGCGTGAACGGCTGTGCAACGGTGCCCACGCCCAGCCAACTCATCCGCCAGTTTTTCAATCTCATCGGAGATATCCAGCAGGATTAAGTTCGCACCATGGCGGGCAAACGTTCTGGCGATACCCTCGCCAATACCCTGAGATGCGCCCGTAATCAATGCTGTTTTGCCCGTGAGTTTTCCCATTTCAATATTCTCCTTTTGAATATGAAGCCTTCGCTTCATTCACGCAGAAGATACAGCAATAACAAATTAGTGCTGAGGAATAGCTCACTAAATCAGGTTAATCTCAGGTAAAAAAATCCCCGACGATGCGGGGATGTCTATTTCGTGGCCGATAACAGGATCAGCTCACCATTACAGCGCCATTAAACGGTCCAGCGACGGTGCAAAGTAATAGCCGCCGGTTACCGGTTTGGTGAAGCGCAGCATCGCATCACGCTTACCGTCAGTGTCACCAAACATGCTCAGCAATTGTTGTTCAATGTTGTGCAGACGAGCGCAGTAGGCGCAGAAATAGAGACCATGCGTGCCGCTGGCAGTACCGTATGGCAGGCTCTGGCGCACAATTTTCAGCCCTTTACCGTCTTCTTTGAGGTCAACACGGCTCAGGTGAGAGGTGACCGGACGGTCATCACCGTCGATCTCTTCGTTGGCTTCCTTGGTGCGACCAATCATCATTTCCTGGTCATGGATGCTCATGCGATTAAGCTGTTTCAGGTTATGTTCCCAACGCTGTACAAACACATAGCTGCCACCGGCATCCACGCCATCTTTGATAACGGCAACTTCACGGCGCGTTTCTTCGCCTGCCGGATTTTCCGTACCGTCAACAAAGCCGCTGAGATCGCGCTCTTCGACCCAACGGAAACCGTGGATTTCTTCTTTGACTTCAATACAGTCGCCAAATGCTTCCATTGCCGCCTGCGCAACGGAGAAATTCACGTCATGACGCAAAGAGAGAATATGGATCAACACGTCATATTGGGTTGCTGGTGCCAGACCTTTACCGTAAGGGATAAAGTCTTTTAACTCTTCAGCACCGACGCCGCCGCTCAATGCACGCCAGGTGTTGTTGCCAAAAGCGACAACCGCGCCCAGATGCGCATCCGGGAACTTAGCTTCAAAGGTCGCCAGCTTATCGGCGAAGGTTTTGCTGGCCGCACGCAGGGCATCAACGTCGCCTTTAACATTGGCTTCAATCCAAATCGCCGCACGGCAATGTTCTGGCAAAATGCCACTCTGAACCTGAGACATTGTTCCTCCTGAAAAAAAGATGCCACGACATCGTGGCATTGATGGGCGCTATTCTACCTGTTTTTTTAACAAGCCGATTTGTTCAGACGCAAATTAACGCCGCCAGATAATTTTGCTTACTTTCCACGCTTTCAGCGTGTCGTCAGACGGCATTATATCCTCAGGCCCACTCCATTCGCCGGAAAAAATATAGCTAATATGTTGACTTCCCTCAGCTTTACACTCAACGCCCGCGCTGTCATCGCCGGTTGCTTTTTGGCAATTACCGAAAGCTTTAGTGTAAAGGTCGCTAAACGGTGTACCGATTTCGACACCCGCGGCTGACGAAATATCGTGATCTAATACATCAATACGACTGATGGTTCCCTGGCTGCCGTTGATGACTATCGCCAGCTTGTCGTCTTTCATCGCTTCATAGAAGCGCACCACATTACCGTTATCGGTCTTCATTCCGCTACGCAGGCGGTAATCACCGTCCAGCGCATCAGCAATGGCTTTTTCATCCAGCGGCGTAGCGCCCGTTAACGCTCCTACGCCCTGCTCTGTGACCTGCGTTGAAGAACCAAACCAGTTCCACGGATTGGCGGCAGACCAGTTCACCGAGGACAACGTTGAACACCCGGCCAGTAGCAGCGGCATCGCGCATAAAGTCAAACGCAGTGATTTCATTTCACTTCCTTCCTTATTTATCAACGTTGCTTGGAGTCCGGTTTCCCCAAAAAGTGCCGTTATTCTTTCTCAAGGGAAAAACAGGCGCGCAGACGTTGATTGGTTAACAGCCAGATCAGCGCGACAATATCCGCCACCAGCAGCGCCAGCCCGACGCCATTGAGCGGATCGCCTGCCAGCCACATCACCGGCTGCCAGCACAGCAGCACCAGTTGAGCGAGAATCAATAATCCGCGCAGCCAGCGCCAGAGCACCGGAAACGCAAAGCGTCGCCCACTGAGTAAAAACGCCAACACGGCGGGAACGCCGGGAAGCAACCCCAGCCAGAATGCGTCATGATCGGGATAAAACAGATTCAGCAAGGTGTTGCCCTGCTCACGGGAAGAACCGGCAATCACAAACAATACCCAGGTGCGTGCCTGCAACAGCAGTACGCACCAGAAGAGAAAAGGCAGGCGCAGACGCCCATGACCATCATAGTCGGCCGGATGAAACTCAGTACTCTTCATCTTCGATCAAACGCTTGCCCAGATTGAGTACATCCGCATGTTCATAGCCCAGACGTTCATACATGCCCTGTACGACGTCGTTATCGTCACGCACCATGATTTGAATCTTCGGACAACCGCGGGCAATGAGCTTTTTCTCCAGCCGGTTGAGCAGCGCATTGGCAATACCGCGTCCGCGAAACTCAGGATGCACGCCCAGGTAATAGGCGGAACCGCGATGCCCGTCGTATCCGCCCATCACCGTACCGACCACCTCACCGTTCACTTCAGCGACGAGGAACAAGCTGACGTCATGATTGACTTTACGTTCGATGTCCATTTCAGGGTCGTTCCATGGACGCAGCAAATCACAACGCTCCCAGAGGGTGATCACCTCTTCGAAATCTTCCTGGCGAAAAACGCGTATTTCCATGGTATTGGGTACCTTTTCAGGACGTTAAAAAGCGATTATGGCGCGAACGGCTGATTTAGCCAATATCTGACGCGAAGCGGCGGAAAAAATGGCATAATACGGAATTGTCACGTATTGAAATGAAAAGTAAAACAATTCTTATCTCGATCCGTCGCAACGGACTACGCGATACGATATAACGTTTAGAACCTTTTTTTTACAACTCAGGCCGTATGAGCACTTTTAAACCACTAAAAACACTCACATCGCGCCGCCAGGTGCTGAAAGCCGGGCTGGCCGCCCTGACGCTGTCAGGCATGTCGCAAGCCATCGCAAAAGAAGAAGCGCTAAAGACCAGCAATGGACACAGCAAACCGAAAGCGAAAAAATCCGGCGCTAAGCGCGTTGTTGTTCTTGATCCGGGGCACGGCGGGATTGATACCGGGGCAATTGGTCGCAATGGGTCGAAAGAAAAGCACGTGGTACTGGCGATTGCCAAAAACGTGCGCTCGATCCTACGCAATCAGGGGATTGATGCACGCCTGACCCGCTCCGGCGATACGTTTATTCCGCTCTACGATCGCGTCGAGATCGCCCACAAACATGGTGCCGATCTGTTCATGTCGATCCACGCCGACGGTTTTACCAATCCGAGCGCTGCGGGTGCGTCGGTCTTTGCCTTATCCAATCGCGGTGCCAGTAGTGCCATGGCGAAATATCTGTCCGATCGTGAAAACCGGGCCGATGAAGTCGCCGGGAAGAAGGCCACCGACAAAGATCATTTGTTGCAGCAGGTGCTGTTCGATCTGGTGCAAACTGACACCATAAAAAACAGCCTGACGTTAGGCTCGCATATTCTTAAGAAGATCAAGCCGGTACACCGTCTGCACAGTCGCAGCACGGAACAGGCCGCCTTCGTGGTGCTAAAATCACCTTCGATTCCGTCGGTCCTGGTCGAAACCTCGTTTATCACCAACCCGGAAGAAGAACGATTGCTGGGTACGGCGGCGTTTCGTCAGAAAATCGCCACCGCTATCGCCAATGGCATCATCAGCTATTTCCACTGGTTTGATAACCAGAAAGCCCACTCGAAGAAACGTTAACCATGAAGCCCGATGCACAGCGCGTAAAACAGTTCCTGCTCAGCCTGCAGGATGAGATTTGTCAGCAGTTATCCACCGTAGACGGCAGCGAATTTGTTGAGGATAACTGGCAACGCGAAGCGGGCGGCGGCGGGCGCAGTCGGGTGTTGCGTAACGGCGGTATTTTCGAGCAAGCAGGCGTTAATTTCTCCCACGTCCACGGCGATGCTATGCCGGCCTCAGCTACCGCGCATCGCCCGGAGCTTGCCGGGCGCAGCTTTGAAGCGATGGGCGTCTCGCTGGTGGTGCACCCGCAGAATCCCTACATTCCAACCAGCCATGCCAACGTACGGTTTTTTATCGCGGAAAAACCGGGGGCCGATCCCGTGTGGTGGTTTGGCGGCGGCTTTGACTTAACGCCCTACTACGGCTTTGATGAGGATGCGGTTCACTGGCATCGCACGGCGCGGGATCTGTGCCAGCCGTTTGGCGATGACGTTTATCCACGTTACAAAAAGTGGTGCGATGACTACTTCTTCCTCAAGCACCGCAACGAGCAGCGCGGCATTGGCGGGCTGTTTTTCGATGATTTGAATACCCCTGATTTCGACCACTGCTTCGCTTTTATGCAAGCGGTGGGTCAAGGTTACACCGAGGCGTATCTGCCCATCGTCGAACGCCGCAAAATGATGAGCTGGGGCGAGCGCGAGCGTAATTTCCAGCTTTATCGTCGTGGGCGCTATGTGGAATTTAATCTGGTGTGGGATCGCGGCACGTTGTTCGGTTTGCAAACTGGCGGGCGCACGGAATCGATTCTGATGTCGATGCCGCCGCTGGTACGCTGGGAGTATGACTGGCAGCCGGAAGCGAACAGCCCGGAAGCTGCCCTTAGCGAGTTTATTCAGGTCCGCGACTGGGTGTAATTACCTGATAATGCTACGCTTATCAGGCCTACAACAACGGCAAACCCGTAGGCCGGATAAGACGCGTTAGCGTCGCATCCGGCACAATAATCTCATCATGCCCACTGGCGCATACGCTGATGCAGCGTCAACGATGGTTTCTCCGCAAACAGCTGCTGGTAGTCGGTGGCAAATTGCCCTAAATGCCAGAACCCCCACTGCATGGCGGCGTCTTTCACCGTCGCACTCTGCGACCATGGACTTATCAACTCACGGCGCACAGCGTTCAGGCGAATACGTTTCAACCAGGCATTCGGGCCAATACCGAGGATCGCGTGAAAGGCGTTTTGCAACGTCCGGCGGCTAACGTGCAGTTGATTGCATAAGTCGAGCACGGTCAGCGGCTCTGACATATTTTCCAGCACATATTCGCGCGCACGCGACAGCAAGCGACGATAACTCTGATGGCTGATGCTCTCCGCAGTCATAATCGGCTGCGCTTCTTCCAGCATGGTGCCCATCGCCAGCAGCAGGTTATCCCCCAACACTTTACGCACCGCGGGTTGGTGAAGGTTTTCAGGATTCTCACTAAACGTCGCCAGCGCCTGCTGCACAAAGCCCCATAGCGCGGCTTTGTGTTGTTCTTTAACTTCCAGCGCCGACTGATTGCGCAGCATATGCAACACCCTTTCCGGGTTATGCAGGAAATTGGCCTGACGAGCAATGGCCTCTTCCGAAATGACAACACCCAAAATGGTGTAGTCATCCGGTGTACTCAGTTCAAACTCCGTCCCGCCTGGGCGGGTGGCAATTTCAGCGCTCCCCAAACACTGGGTACCAATAAATCCCTGCTCGCCGCGCGTGGCCGGAATGCCAAACCAAAATGAGTTTGGCCAGACAAGGCACGACTGACGCAGCGCCAGTCCGGTGTATTCACGGAACACCTGAATATCGTCGAGCAGGATTTCCGTGAACTCGCCATGAAATTTCCCCGGATGCAGTTGGTCGTAGATCTGCTGCCAGGCGGTAATCGTCAGCGCGTGCTCATACACATCCGTTGTTCGCCGTTGGTGAACGTTGTCCACTTCCACTTTCGGCGTCAGTTTAACGTCTTCGGGTAATGCTTCATGATAAAGATGGTGCAGGTTTGCAGTACGGTTCTTTTTCATGATCTTTTAAGCCGGAAGCTTCAAGGAAGCCCCCGGCCCTCCGACAGGTTAATTTTTTAAGCGATAGCGACTACTGCGTTTACGCAACGCTCCGTCAGAAAAGAGCTGTTCCAGCGCCTTTCTGGCTTCATCAAGTGACCAGCCAAAGTGGGCAGCCACTTCCCCTGCCGTCATTCCTTGACGGACCGATGCTAACAGCGTCAGAAGTTGTTCAGAGGATTCAGACGTCAACGGGGCGTCCTGCGTCTTCTCTGCTTTTACGTCTGTTTTCACTTCTGGCTTCTGTTCTGGTTTCTTCGGCTGGCGCTTAAAACCGCCGATCAGCCACTGGGTGTCATCGTCCGGTCGGCCTATCTCCTTACGGCTGATAACACGGCCCGTACGCGCTGCGGCGGCGCTGCCGGCATCCAGCGCCGCACGGCACGCCGCCAGATCGCCTTCCACGACCAGCGTCAACCTGCCAGGATCGAGCACTTCATGGCTCAGCAGGCGTACGTTGGCGGCTTTCAGCATGGCATCCGCCGCGTCTACGGCAGCCACCATGCCATCCACTTCCAGTAATCCCAGTGCATTGATCATCACAACCTCTCTTACGCGCGCTGGATTGGATTACGGGCAATATCCAGAACAGCATCAGCAAAGGCGTTACATGCGGCTTTACAAGCGGCCTGGCTACCAGTCAAAAACGCGGCTGAATAGTTGGTTTCTGACGGCGGTGGCACATAGGTCACCAGTTGCACATCGGCAGATTTCAGCGCGGCATCAATACCAAATGTCGCTTCCAGCGGCGGTGCTACCAGATACGCCATCGGATCGCCCAGTCGGCATCCTGCGGTCGCGGAAAGATACGAACCGGTGCGCGAAACCACATGCGCCAGGAAGGCGGTATCTTCTGCGTCATTCGCCCACTGGAATGCCGCCCCGCTTTCAATATTGGCCACCATCGCGTCCAGACCTGCGCGAACTTCGGCTGGGTTTGGTCCACCGAGCATAATCAGCACTTCGCCCGAGGTTGGAGAGGGACTGTGCGCCGCACCGGCATACAGCGAGCGGCCATAAACCACTTCCACCATCGCCTGTTTTGTCGCTTCATCTGCGGCAATATACGCCACGTCATCAGAGTCTGCTGTGATGAGTCCGAGGCTACGTATATGTGGCGGCAATTTAAGTTCGCGGGCAAAACCGTCATTTACCGAGGCAATCACGCGCATCGCGGTGACTGAAGGTCTAATCAAATCTAATGCTGGCATGATGCCTCCTTAACGGGTCATATTGATGCCGGATGCTTTTTGCTCCAGCATGCGCTTGGCCAAATCCACAATTACTGCTGCCGCTTCAACCGGAGGCGTACCGCCCTGGTGAATGTTCGAGATGCAGGTACGGTCAGCCTCAACGGTGGTTGCCACACGCGGCGAATAGACGGCGTAGCAAGAAAGACTTTCCGACTGACCGAGGCCCGGACGTTCACCAACCAGCAGGATTACCGCTTTTGCACCCAGCAGTTCGCCGATCTGATCTTCGATTTTCACGCGCCCATAGCGAACAAAGAACGGCGTCCCGACTTTCAATCCAGCCTGTTTTAAGCCCGACAACAGCGGCGGCAGGATCTCTTCGTAGTTGGCGGTAATCGCGTCGGTAGACAGGCCATCAGAAATAATCACCTGCACATCCGGATTCATTACACACTGTGATTTCAGTGCTTCAATGGCTTCCGCACTCAGACGACGCCCCATGTCCGGACGCGTCAGATACAGGTTTTTGTCGCTGATTTCCGAGCGCACTTCCAGCAGCCCCTGGGCTTTTACCCACTCTTCCGGCACTTCTTTCAATACCGTATCTTTCGAACGTGAGTGGTCAGCCAGGAAACGCAGCAGCGCCTGGGTACGCGGACGAGGACCGGCACGACCGGTACATACACGCGCAGCGGTGCTACGGCGAAGTTCAGTCAACACCTCTGCACGGTGCGGATTCTCTACGCCAATCCATGCTTTGGCTTCGGCTGAGCCTAAGTCCATCGCGCAGCTTTCACCGGTCGGCGCGGCGCACTGCGTGGTGCTGCATTTTGCTGGTGCTGAAGGTTCTTGAGCCTGCGGCTGCGACTCACCCATTGACGCCATTACGCTGCGTACAATTTCTTCAATCTGTTTTTGATCCATCGTGTGTCATCCCCGCGTCATCAGAAGAACAGTGACGGATCGCCCGCCCGTTTGGTCAGGCGACCGTTTGCCATAATGCCCATGGTTTCCAGCCAGCGTTCAAACTCCGGCGACGGACGCAGGTTCAGCAGCTGACGCACGGTCGCGGTGTCGTGGAAGGCGGTGGTCTGATAGTTGAGCATGATGTCGTCACCGAGCGGCATGCCCATGATGTAGTTGCAGCCAGCGGTGGCGAGCAGAATCATCAGGTTTTCGTTAAGGTTCTGGTCAGCATCAGCATGGTTGGTGTAGCAGCAGTCGCAGCCCATCGAGATGCCGCTCAGCTTGCCCATAAAGTGATCTTCCAGACCGGCACGAATAATCTGACGGTCGTTGTAGAGATACTCCGGCCCGATAAAGCCCACCACGGTGTTCACCAGGAACGGATCGTAGTGGCGCGCCAGCCCGTAGTTACGTGCTTCCATCGTCACCTGATCGGCACCGAAGTTCGCGCCCGCGGAAAGCGCAGACCCTTGCCCGGTTTCGAAGTACAGGCAGTTTTCCCCAGCGATACGGTTGAACTCAGCGCCCACTGCGCGCGCTTCATCCAGCATGGCCAGCTCAACGCCAAACTCTTTTAAGCCTTTTTCGCTACCGCAGATACTCTGGAAAATCAGCCCGCCCGGCGCACCGCGACGAATCGCTTCGATCTGGGTAGTCACGTGTGCCAGTACGCAGCCCTGGGTCGGGATGTTAAATTTGTCGATAACGCCGTACACGGTATCCAGTACGCGGCTTAAGTTTTCCACGTCATCCGTTACTGGGTTAACACCAATCACCGCATCGCCCGCCCCGAAGGACAGCCCTTCGTAGATTTGTGCCGCAATACTCTGCACGTCATCACGGGTGTCGTTCGGCTGCAAACGGCAGCTGAAGGTGCCCGGCAGACCGATGGTGGTATTGGCCTTTTTGATCACCGGCATTTTCTTACCGCCGTAGATCAGGTCCGCGTTAGAGCAGATTTTTGCTACCGCAGCGACCACTTCCGACGTTAACCCTTTGCGCGTAAACGCAATGTCATCAACGGAGGTTTCATCGCTCAGCACGTACTCGCGCAGCTCGCTGATACTCCAGTTTTTGATACGGTTATAGGCCGTCTCGTTGACGTCATCCTGAATCAGACGCGTTACACAGTCCTCTTCATAGGAAATCACCGGGTTATTGCGGATATCCGCCACCGTCATTTCCGACAGTACCTGCTTGGCCGCCACGCGTTCCTGCGAACTGGTTGCAGCCACTCCTGCCAGCACATCCCCCGAACGCAGTTCGTTGGCTTTTGCCAGCACCTCTTTAACATCCTTAAACTGATAAACATTGCCGAACAATGTGGTCTTTAGTTTCATAAGTCGTTCCCTCAGGAAGGAAATGCGAGTGATTTCACCGTCACCGGCACAACCGATCCGCCAAAAAGAGGCGTACCAATGTCGATATAGTCCCCCGCCCGGACAACCACCTCATCGATGACTGCCAGCGGGTGTTGCTGTAACTGTGGGCGTAACAGCATGCCCAGGGCCTTACCAAAATCCTGCTCGGCTACCACCAGCAGGGGATGCGGATTCGGATAGCGCGCGACGAAGGCCAGCAGCGCATCAATCACCGTTAACAGCGCGGCGTAGCGCACCGGCAGTGAACCGGGCAGCGCCAGCACGTAGGCGTCTGTTTGCGGGTCAAGATCGAGCTGCATTAGCGCCTGTTGCCAGGCGGCCACCAAATCAGCCTCATCAACCGGAATCGCCACCGGCAGATTGCGCAGCGGAAGCGCCACACCTTCCAGCCAGATAGTGCTGCCCGAAAGCGACAGCGTATGTGCACCAGCGCCAATCACCGTGGCGCGCACGGTTTGCGCCGGGAACTGCACGTTCATCTCACGCAGGCGCGGATGTTCATGCAGAGCCGTCGCTAACAGCGGGCCAATGTCGGAAAAACAGAACGGGTCGGCGGGTTGGTTGCGGTAGCACTCGCCCACCCCGCCGGACAACGTAATCACTTCCGGTTTCATGCCCGCCGGTAACAGGCCGGTTTGCATCAGCGCCTGTGCCAGCGGTGATAACGTGCCGTCGATCACCTCCACAATCAGCGCCGCCATCCGTCGGGCTACCTGAACAAGCTGCGCCGCATTGAGAGTTCGGGCATCAGTGCCCGGACCAAATACGTCATCAACAATCATCTGCCCCGGCTGATGCGCATGCACAACGCGCCCCTGGCCGTCCGTTTCCAGCAATCGTCCGCCGACGTTGAGGCAAGCCGAACCGCTGACCTTTCCGGCATCGAACAGAACGTAGTTCGACGTACCACCACCGATGTCGATATTCAGTACGCGGCACAACTTCTGCTCGGACAGGGTTTGTGCCCCCGCGCCGTGACCGGCAATCACCGATTCCAGATGCGGACCGGCGCTGGCAACCACGAAGTCCCCCAGAGACTGAGAGAGCGCCATCACCGCCGGACGCGCATTTCGGGTTTTGGCACTTTCTCCGGTGATGATGATCGCGCCGGAATCGACAGTCTCAGGTGCAATACCCGCCGCCTGATACTGGGCGAGGATCAGCGCCTTAAGTTCGGCCTCTTTCAACCCGCCCTGCTTATCAACGGGGGTAAAGAACACCGGGCTTTGCCAGCTAATTTCGCGTTTGATGAATTCGTAGCGCGGCACCTGCGACACTGCCGCACGGTTGACTAACTCAAGGCGCGAGAAAATCACCTGAGTGGTAGTGGTGCCGATATCGATACCGACGCTCAGTAGCTGGCGAGTATTCACGATTGCGCCTCCGGGTTGGTTTCTACTTCTGCTGGCACATCTTCATCTTTCGGTACCAACAGCATAGCCACACCAATCGCCGTCACGCCGCCAATCAACTTGCCGACAATCATCGGGAAGATCATCGCGTTCATGTTGGCAGCGGCGAAGCCTAAGTGGTCACCCAGTGCAAAGGCCGCGGAGACCGCAAAGGCGCAGTTGATCACTTTGCCGCGGGTATCCATATTCTTCATCATGCCGAACATTGGGATGTTGTTCGCCAGCGTCGCAACCATACCGGCAGCCGCAATATTATTGATTTTTAACAGGTTGCCGACACTCATCAGCGGTTTTTCAAACCAGCGGGTCAGCAGCAGTACCATTGGGTACGCACCGAGCAGTACGCAGGAAATAGAACCGATAACTTCGATGGCGCGCATCACTTCACCCGGCTTGTCGCCCGGAGCCATGAAGATAGGATCAAGACCTGGGATCAGCTCCCAGCCGAGCAGGAATTTGACCACCGCTGCTGCCAGGCCGATGGTGATCAGCGCCACCAGGAATTTCGCGAAGATCTGGAAGCCGTTGATCATTTTTTCCGGGATGAATTTCAGTCCCAGCGCCACCAGCACGGCCACGATCAGCACCGGGATCATATTCATCAGGATCAGCGCGAAGGTGAACTCCACCGGCTGCCCGTTGATTTCGACGCCGGAGTACATCGCAATCAAACCGCCCGCAATACAACCAATCGGAATGGTGACAATACCCGCCAGCACGCCCAGCGCCAGATAACGACGGTCAGACGGTTCAATAATCCCCAACGCAACCGGAATGGAGAAGACCAGCGTCGGCCCCATCATCGCCCCGAGGATCAGGCCAGAGTACAGCCACGCCGCAACGTCGCCGCCCGCCAGTTCTTTCGCCAGGAAGAAGCCGCCCATATCGCACGCCAGCAGCGTTCCGGCAAACATCGACGGGTTCGCGCCCAACATTTCATACAGCGGAATAATCACCGGCCCGAGCACATGCGCCAGAACCGGTGCCAGCGCGGTCATACCGACCATCGCCAGGCCCAGCGCGCCCATCGCCATAAAACCTTCTTCAAACTGGCCGCCCGATCCCTCAATACTCTTACCGAACTTCCCGAGGAAGCGTGCCGAACCGCCGAACTGCGACAGGATCCTGTCCACGGCGGCAATCAGCATAAAGAACATCATGATGTACATGATGATTTCGTTAATTCCCATAGCCCCTACTCCCTGTCATTTGTGATTTGTAGGCCGGATAAGACGTTTACGTCGCCTCCGGCATTAACGCCGTGTTATTGCCGGATGACGGTGCGAGCACCTTATCCGGCCTACAGGCATTACCCGGCAGCCGCGTACAGGTCGATGATCTGTGCCTGCGTGGCGGTGCGTGGGTTACTGCGAATACAAATATCCTCCAGCGCAGCGTGAGCCCATGCGCTGTACTGCTCGGGCTTTGCCCCAACGTCAGAGAGTCGTTTGGTCTGGCCCACTTCGCTAATCAACTCGCTGACCGCGTTGATAGCATCACGATCGTCCGATTTCTTGTTGGTTAACGCGCGTCCGATATGGCTGAAGCGCTCACGACACACCATGCGGTTGAACCCCATTACCGTAGGAAGCAGCATGGCGTTAGCCTGTCCGTGTGGAATGTGCAACGTCGCCCCCGGCTGGTGCGCCATCGCATGGCACAGGCCAAGCCCAGCGCTGGAAAACGCCATCCCGGCCATACAGGAAGCCAGCAGCATGCTTTCGCGCGCAGCCAGATCCTGACCGTAGCCGACGGCCTTCGGCAGCGATTTACCGATCATCGCTATCGCGCCAATCGCCAGGCTGTCGGTAAACGGCGTCGCGTTCAGCGCGCTATACGCTTCAACGGCGTGCGTCAATGCATCAATCCCGGTCATCGCCGTTACGTGTGCAGGCACGCCTTCCGTCAATGCGGCGTCAAGGATCGCCACATCCGGCATCAGGGTTGCGTGGGCCAGCACTTTTTTGAGTCCGGTCGCGGCGTCAATAATCACCGTGACGTTCGTGGTTTCTGAGCCCGTTCCGGCGGTAGTCGGTACGGCAATCAGCGGCAGACGCGGGCGTAACACGCTACGCTCGTCCATGTCAGCCAGCGTCTGGGTAGGATTGGTCACCAGCAACGCCACTGCCTTGGCGGCATCCAGCACGGAACCGCCACCGAAAGCCACGACGCCGTCGCACTTTGATTCACGCAGTTGCGCGACTGCCGCGCAGACGTCCGTAATGCACGGTTCACCTACCGGACAAGGCCACAGCGTCATTGCCACACCTTTCATCGCCAGGCTGCGCTCCAGTGCGGCGGTCATCCCCGCCTGATGCAGAAAGCTGTCAACCATGACGAACATATGCGTCAGTCCGCGCGTTTGTGCTTCCTGTCCGCAGGTACTGAGCGCTCCCAGTCCACATAACGTAACCGGGGGAACGCTAAACGTTTTTACGCGTTGCAGATTCAGGGTATCGAATGCCTGAAAGAGCGCGGTCTGCAATTCAGCTTGCATAGATTCCTTCCGCTTTTTCTTTTCCGCTGTTTGCAATCGCCAGCGGAGTCATAAACAGGCTGTGCTGGGGTAAATGCACCTGCAGTTCCGGGAAACGCTTACGGAACAGTTCATCAACGCCTGGCTGCATACAGGAGCCACCCGCCAGCCACAAATCAGCGACACTCTGTCCGGCAATATGGTGCGCCACGATTTCCGCCATCTTTTCGTAGACAGGCTTCACCACCGGCCAGATTTCTTTGCCATTGCTGCGCTTGTACTGCTCGGCTTCCTCCAACTGGATACGACGGTTCCCGGCCAGCGTCAGAGAGATATGGTGCCCTCCGGTCGCTTCATCAGCTGAGTAAGTCACTTTTCCCTGTTTAACAATTGCAATCCCGGTAGTGCCACCACCAATATCCACCACTCCGGCGTTATCAAGCTGCAACAGATCCGCCACCGCGGTTGGTTCGTCGAGGACATGGCTCACTTCAAGCCCGGCAGACTCCAGCACGTTAATAGAGATGCGTGGGTCAGTTCCCGGTGGAAACGAGGTTGCCGCATGGGTAAAACGGCAACCCAGCTGTTGTTCGAGCGTATCGAGATGGCGACGAACGATGGTCACCGCACCAAAGAAATCCCAGACGATGCCATCGCGCACGACATCGGCCCAGTCCAGGCAAACCGCGACCGGCTGTCCGTCACTGTCCACAACCATCGACACCACATCACACGTTCCCAAATCAATGCCCAACCACAGCGGTGAATCGCTCTTTGCGGGCGTCTGGTTACATAGCGTTGCCGCTTTTAGCAGTCTGGGTGTCAACCAACGTTGTTCGTCGTGCGCCATCTCATTTACTCCTTATACAATTCTGAAGGCGTCTACCAACACACAGCGACGCAGACGCACAAACGTACGCGCACTGGTCACCCCTTCCCCGGTTGGTGTGGTAATGGTCATCGTGGTCCAGCCTTCACCGCCCAGTCCAAGACCGGCAATGCACGGTCCGTTCTTAACGAAGATGCTGGTATCAATGGCGTTTGCCATACGGTTCATATTTTCGATATTGCGTGAGTGCATCGCCGCCGTATGGTGGCAGCCGCCTTCCAGCTTGACCGCCAGTTCAATGGCTTCATCGACGTTGGCAACCCGTACGACTGGCAGCACCGGCATCATCAGTTCGGTAACGGCAAACGGATGCGTCGCTGAGGTTTCGACGAATAACAGACGGGTTTGCTCCGGTACGTTCAGACCAATCGCCGCAGCGATTTTTCCGGCATCGCGCCCGACCCAGTCACGACTGACCGTGCCTTTACCGCGCTCATCGATATTTTTCAGCAGCACCGGCTGCAGCTGTTCGGCCTGAGCCGCGGTCAGTTTCACCGCATGCTGGCTTTCCATCAGACGCATCAGTTCATCAGCGACGCTATCGACCACGATCAGCACTTTTTCGTCGGCGCAGATGATGTTGTTGTCAAACGATGCACCTTTGACTATCGACTGCGCCGCGCGTGCCAGGTCAGCCGTTTCATCAACCACCACTGGCGGATTACCCGCACCAGCGGCAATCAGACGTTTGTTGGTGTGCTTACGCGCGGCGTCCACTACGGCTTCACCACCGGTCACCACCAGCAGGCCGATACCTGGGAACTTGAACAGACGCTGGGCAGTCTCGATATCCGGGTTGGCAACCGTCACCAACAGGTTTGCCGGACCGCCTGCGGCAACCACCGCCTGGTTAAGCAGAGTGATAGCGCGCTGAGAGACTTTTTTCGCCGCCGGATGCGGTGCGAAAACCACGCTGTTACCAGCGGCAATCAGGCTGATGGCGTTGTTAATGACGGTCGCGGCCGGGTTGGTGGATGGGGTTACCGAGGCCACCACGCCCCACGGCGCGTTTTCAATCAGCGTCAGACCGTTATCGCCGGTCAGAACCTGTGGAGACAGGCATTCCACACCCGGCGTGCCGCGCGCCTGCGCCACGTTTTTGGCAAATTTATCTTCGACACGTCCCATGCCGGTTTCAGTGACGGCAAGTTCCGCTAATTCTCTGGCGTGCTTTTCGCCCGCCTCACGTAGAGCCGTGATAGCCAGTTGGCGCATGGCGACGCTTTTCAGCCCCTGCTGGGCTAGTTTTGCTGCCGCCACTGCGTCATCCAGGGAGGCAAAAACGCCCATTTCTTGAACGGCACTGACGGGTTGGCTGCTGTCTTTCATTTTCAGCAGTACCGCTTTCACGACCTGTTCAATATCCTGTTGATTCATGATTTTCTGCCTTATTTATGGAAGATCACCTGACCACCTGCCACCACTTCATCGACAATGCCAATCACGCACAGATCGACAGGCGATGATTCATTCCGGTGCGCCTGACGGGCGGAGCTTCCGCTGACCAGCAGCACCCACTCTCCGGTTCCCGCCCCGATGCTGTCGATAGCAACAGCACATTGCCCGTCGGGATTTCCCTGGGCGTCAATCATTTCCACCATCAGCAACTTGTCGTGCGCGAGCCCCTGATGGCGTACGGTACAAACAATTTGTCCTGTAACGATTGCCAGTTTCATACGCGCCTCCGTGGCATATTTCAGGTAAAACCTCCCCCTACCCTCCGCAGAAGGTAATGTGAAAAGGAGAGAGGGTGACGCCAGCAATGAAGTCTGTGGCGTCACATGGACGACTTACATGTCGTTGCTGTCGCCTTTAAAGCTGATCGGGAACACTTCTTCCAGATCGCCGTGCGGACGTGGGATCACGTGTACTGAAACCAGCTCGCCAATACGCTGTGCAGCCGCAGCACCTGCGTCCGTTGCGGCTTTACATGCCGCTACGTCGCCACGGACCATGGCAGTGACCAGACCGCCACCGATCTGCTTCACGCCAACCAGTTTCACGCGTGCCGCTTTAACCATTGCGTCAGAAGCCTCAATCAGTGCAACCAGGCCCCGGGTTTCAATCATTCCTAATGCTTCCATTGTGTTTTCCTCTCATTAAGGGGTCCAGAACGGGACCTAAACAACCAGTGTGTGCGAGGCGTTTTCACGACTCATGTCAGTCTGGCGCGGCACTGCTGCCACCAACGCCAGTTCGATAATTTCCTGTACGCTACAGCCACGAGAGAGATCATGAAGCGGTGCGGCAAGCCCCTGAATCAACGGACCTACTGCGCGATACCCTCCCAGACGCTGAGCGATTTTGTAGCCAATATTGCCTGCCTCCAGCGATGGGAAGACCATCACATTGGCATTGCCCTTTAACGGGCTGGCGGGCGCTTTTTGCGCAGCGACATCCGGAACAAAGGCGGCATCAAATTGCAGTTCTCCGTCCACGGTAAGCTGCGGGGCACGCTCACGAACGATCTCGGTCGCCTGCTGCACGTTAGCAACGTTAGGATGACGAGCACTGCCATTACTTGAAAACGACAGCATGGCCACGCGCGGCTCTTCACCGGTAATGGCCTGCCATGTCTGTGCGCTGGCAATCGCAATATCCGCCAACTGTGCGGCGGTGGGCTGCGGCACGACGCTGCAATCGGCAAACCCTAATGACGGCCCAAGGTACTGCGGCAGCATCAGGAAAATTGACGACAGCGTTTTACAGCCAGGCTGTAGCCCGATAATGCGTAATCCGGCACGCAGCACGTTCGCTGTTGATGAGAGATTGCCCGCAATACAGACGTCAGCTTTACCCGCGCTGACCATTGCAGCGGCGAACATCAGCGGATCGTTGAGTTTTTCCAGCGCATCCGCAGGCGTTTTATCTCCCGCGCGGGCCAGCCAGCGCAGCGCAAACTCTTCGCGCATTGGCTGATTGCTTTGCGGATCGATAACCTGAATGCCATCCATTGCCACCCGGTGGCTGAGGGCAAACTGGCGCAGCGCAAACGGACTGGCAACGAGAATGGGATGTGCCAGACCGTGCTGATGCAGGTAATTCGCCGCCTTCAGCACCCGGACATCCAGCGCATCCGGGAACACCACCCGTGCCGGTGAGCGTTGGGCGAGTTGACGAGCACGTTCAATGATCATTGCTTCTCCCCCAGTCGCTGTTGAATTTGGTTAACCGTCAGCGGATGCTTCGCAACGCTCAGAATCATCATCACGTAGACCGTACTGGAAAGGCGATTGAGCGCCTGCATAATGTCCGGTCGCATAACCTCAAAACTGCGAGTGATGAACACCTGGGCCGCCACCGCCTCCGTTTCACGGACTTTGGTACGCAGCAAATTAAGCAGCGCGCAATCACGTCCGTGGCTGGCCTCCGGCACCAGATGGTCGTGGTCCAGATAGCGCAGCGGTTGATGCGAAAGACGGTGTAAATCTTCGTCACTTAAACCCACGACAGCTTGTGCTGCCAGCGGCTCATCCATGGCATCAGCGCGCATAATATTGCCCAGGCGCGAGCGGATATCCGCCAGCCACGGCTGCCACGGTTCTGCCATCTCAATCTGCAACCACACGGCCAGGGCGATGGTGCTGTCCAGCGCGGCGCGAAATCCCAGACGCGGATCGCTTTTGGCGACCATCTTGTCCGCCGTCAGATGCGTCAGGGTGTCCGGTTTCTTCACCACCGGTTGATGACACAGTTCGCAGCTGGCCTGTGGATGCGTATCGCTGCTGGTTAATCCATGCACCGGCTGCGGCTGCTGTTCTTCGTCATCAATAAACAGGCTGCCCTGCTCGTCGATAAACTTAATACGCAGATGTCGGCTTTCCAGTAATTCCCGGGCAGACGGCGTCAGGCGAGCGTCAGCGGGGAGATGAATTTCAGCCCCTTCGCTGAGCGTATGATTCGCTCTGAGCCATGCTTCGGTAATGAAATCCTTCATACATCCGCCTTAGCAGGACTGCCAGTTCGCAGGCCAGGCCACATACAGAAATTTCACCGTCGATGGCGTACCAAATTCGATGCTGGAACCTTTCGGGATAAACATTACATCCCCGGCTTTTGCAATCATGGTTTCGCCTTCGTGGCGAACGTGCAGCTCGCCTTCCAGAATCATGTCGATTTCGTCGTAGTTCAGCGTCCATGGGAAAAAGGCGTTATCCCACTGCATAAACCCGGCGGCCATACTGCTACCGTCCTGGTCGGTCACCAGATCGGTTAAGCCCACGCAGTGCGGCTGCGCGCCGTCAAAACGACCAAACTTCACGCTGCTGCCGTCGATGACTTTGACGCCGCCTTTGCCGGTTACCGAGTTAAAGCTCGGCTGCATTCCGCCCTGTTCCAGCGACTGCTTCTCCTTCATAACTTTGTCCATCAGCTGGGCGACCAGGCTTTCGGTAAACTGCCCTTCCGGTAACTGCGCAATGATGGTTTCGCGAATGCGCTGGCTTTCCGTTTTGCCATCATCAACCGCCGCCGGTACAGCAGCAGTTGGCGCGGATTCATCGCATTCACTGATGGTAACGCCCAGCAGCTCCGCAACTTCGCGCGCCTCCGGGGTGATGATGCTGGCGCGCAGAACAACCGACATTTCCTGTTCGCCGCGTGCGTGGGCCGCACGAATATCGTTAGCTGTGATGAGTTTTTTCACCTGCCCTTTCCTCCTTTTGGCTGAGCTCAGTCAGATAATCCACCAGGTGCTGCACGCTGCGCGGGTCATGGCTATTGAGCTCAAAAATCGGCTCCTGAAACCCCATCCCGCGAAGTAGTTGTCGCGTTGCGGCGACGTCGGCATCCGGCATGTCCGTTTTACTGATAACGGCGATTTGTCGTTTACTGGCGCCGATATCCAACAGCCCGGCAGGTAAGCGACTTTCTTTATCATTTGCCGCGTGTATATAAATCAACGTATCGACATCCTGCAGCGTGGTAATTAAGGCGTGATACCAGCGCGGATGGCTAAAATATTCCCCTGGCGTATCGATATCGCCATTTTCATTAAACTCCACGGCCTGTGTTTTTCTGGCGAGGGAATAATTCCCCTGTAGCGCATTAAAGAGCGTTGTTTTCCCCGCCCCCACCGTACCGACAAATGCAATACGTTTCATCGCCGCCTCTGATTAACTTTTTGTCAGGTTGCACAAAGTGAAATTTAATAATCGACCCAGACCGCTTACCGTCTGTAATAACGCTTCTTCTACTGCGCCTACCGAACCGTAGATCACCAGTGCGCCGCTGAATCTATCGAGAAAACCGATATGTACATCCGCCGCCTTCATGGCTAAGTCACCGGCAATCATCGCGGTTTCGCCTGGCGTCAGCGTCATGATGCCGATAGCGCCCGCTTCGGGAACGCCGATCTTTTTCGCTAATTCCTCGCCGGGGTGCGCAATGAGATGCGCCAGCGTGACCTGTTTCCCCGGCACAAATTCCTGAATAATGCGTTCTTTTTCCATTGCTCACCGCCTCCGCTAAAACTGCCCTCATCGTGGCAATTTTTTGTCAGAGTAAATAACAAAATTCGGCAACCAGGTTTAAAAGGTGAAGTAGATCACTAAGAAAGGGAAAATAAAAAGGCGCGGGAGAAACCCGCGCCGGAAATAAATTAAAGTGAAATTACAGCGGCTGCGTTTGGGCTTCTACAACCGCCAGCGCCACCATATTAACGATACGACGAACAGAGGCGATCGGCGTTAATACGTGAACAGGTTTCGCAACCCCCATCAGCACCGGGCCAACCGTTACGCCTTCAGAACTGGAAACGCGTAGTAAGTTGTAACTAATACGGGCCGCTTCCATATTTGGCATCACCAGAATATTCGCTGAGCCTTTCAATGGACTGTCCGGCATACGGTCATTACGGATGCTTTCCACCAGCGCGGCATCGCCGTGCATTTCGCCGTCAATCATCAACTCTGGCGCACGCGCCTTAATCAGCTCCAGCGCGTCGCGCATTTTGCTGGCCGACGGGCAGTTAGAGGAACCAAAGTTGGAGTGCGACAACAACGCCACCTTCGGTTCAATACCAAAGCGGCGCACGGTCTCTGCCGCCATCACGGCGATTTCCGCCAGTTGCTCAGGCGTAGGATCGTCGTTGACGTAAGTATCGGCGATAAAGGTGTTACCGCTTGGCAGCAGCAAGGCGTTCATCGCTCCGGCAGTATGCACGCCGTCGCGATGACCAAACACCTCTTTTACCACGCTGAAGTGCTCATGGTAGTCGCCAATCGTACCGCAGATCATCGCATCCGCTTCGCCGCGCTGTACCATGATTGCGCCGATCACCGTGGTGTTGGCAATCACCGCACGCTGCGCCTGCTCCTGGGTAATCCCACGACGCTTCATAATCTGGTAGTACTCGCTCCAGTACTCTTTAAAGCGCGGATCGGACTCATTGTTGACGATTTCAAAATCGACACCCGCTTTGATCTGCAGACCCAGCTTCTGGATACGCATTTCAATAACGCTCGGACGCCCGATCAGGATCGGTTTTGCCAGCCCTAACGTGATCAGCTCCTGGGTAGCGTGCAGTACGCGCGCTTCTTCCCCTTCGGTCAGCACCACGCGCTTCGGCGCTTTGCGTGCCAGGGAGAAAATCGGCTTCATGAACAGGTTGGTTTTGTAGACGAACTCGGTCAGCTTATCGATGTAAGCGTCAAAATCGGCAATCGGACGCGTTGCCACGCCGGAGTCCATCGCCGCTTTCGCTACAGCAGGGGCGATTTTGACGATCAGACGCGGGTCGAACGGTTTCGGAATGATGTATTCCGGGCCGAAGCTCAGGTCCTGATCGCCATAAGCAGAGGCCACCACTTCACTCTGCTCGGCATGCGCCAGCTCAGCAATGGCGTGCACCGCCGCCAGTTTCATCTCTTCGTTGATGGCCGTCGCACCAACGTCCAGCGCACCGCGGAAGATGAACGGGAAGCACAGGACGTTGTTAACCTGGTTCGGGTAGTCTGAACGACCGGTACAGATGATGGCGTCGGAACGCACCTCTTTTGCCAGCGGCGGCAGGATTTCCGGCTCCGGGTTGGCGAGTGCCAGAATCATTGGCGCACGCGCCATCTTCTTAACCATTTCCTGCGTCAGCACTTTCGGGCCCGAGCAGCCGAGGAAAATATCTGCGCCGTCAATAACATCATCCAGCGTGCGCTTACCATCATCCACCACCGCGTAAGCCGCTTTGGTTTCCGCCATGTTCGGTTCGCGGTCTTTGTAAATCACGCCTTTGGAGTCACAGACCACAATATTGTGTTTCTGCATACCCAGCACTACCAGCAGGTTCATACAGGCAATCGCCGCCGCACCTGCACCAGACACCACCATGCGCACGTCAGAGATATTTTTCTCAACCACCCGCAGACCGTTCAGAATTGCGGCAGTACTGATGATTGCCGTACCGTGCTGGTCATCGTGGAAGACCGGAATATTCATGCGTTCGCGCAGTTTTTGCTCAATGTAAAAGCACTCCGGCGCTTTGATATCTTCGAGGTTGATACCGCCAAACGTGGGTTCCAGGGCCGCAACCACATTGATAAATTTATCCGGATCGAGTTCATCGACTTCAATGTCGAACACGTCGATCCCGGCGAATTTCTTAAACAGAACGCCTTTACCTTCCATCACCGGTTTGCCGGCCAACGCGCCAATGTTGCCGAGACCCAGCACCGCTGTACCGTTGGAAATAACCGCAACCAGGTTGCCGCGCGCGGTGTATTTGTAGGCTGCCAGCGGGTCCTTTTCAATTTCAAGACACGGTGCAGCCACGCCCGGCGAATAGGCCAGCGCCAGGTCGCGCTGTGTTGCCAGAGGCTTGGTTGGAGAAACCTGGATTTTACCGGGTACCGGAAATTCGTGGAAATCGAGGGCGCTTTGTTTTAACTGGTCATCCATCTTGTTGTTCCTTTCACGTATCTATCAAAAAAGTGGCGCGGGTAACCATTCTACTGAGCCGCACATTATCACCTCAGTCAACGGCACAAACTTTGAAGGTCCCCAAACTCTCACCATTCAAAGAAAGAATTTGTTATCAATTTATAACAGCCATGTTACCTGCTTAATCCAGCAATACCATGCTTGTCTGCTATGCTTTTTGCTGACAACGCCCGCAATTTTCCCAAAAGTGTGAATCACAACACGCATCTAACACTTTACTTTTCAAGGAGTATTTCCTATGACCCGTAAAGAGCTTGCCAATGCCATTCGTGCGCTAAGTATGGATGCCGTCCAAAAAGCAAACTCCGGCCACCCTGGAGCACCAATGGGGATGGCCGATATCGCCGAAGTTCTGTGGAACGATTTTCTACGCCATAACCCGACCGACCCCACCTGGTACGATCGTGACCGGTTTATTCTGTCCAACGGCCACGCCTCAATGCTGCTTTACAGCCTGTTGCATCTTTCCGGTTACGACCTGCCGATCGAAGAATTAAAGAACTTCCGTCAGCTCCATTCGAAGACGCCAGGGCACCCGGAAATTGGCTACACGCCGGGCGTGGAAACCACGACAGGACCGCTGGGTCAGGGTTTAGCCAACGCCGTCGGCATGGCCATTGCCGAGCGAACGCTGGCAGCGCAGTTTAACCAGCCAGACCATGAGATTGTTGACCACTTTACCTGGGTCTTTATGGGCGACGGCTGTCTGATGGAGGGTATTTCACACGAGGCTTGTTCGCTGGCGGGCACGTTGGGGCTTGGCAAACTCATCGGCTTCTACGATCACAACGGCATCTCGATTGATGGCGAAACCGACGGCTGGTTTACCGACGATACTGCAAAACGCTTTGAGGCTTATCACTGGCATGTGGTGCACGAGATTGACGGTCATGACCCTGAGGCGGTGAAAAAAGCCATTCAGGAAGCGCAGGCTGTTACCGATAAACCGTCGCTGATTATCTGCCGCACGGTGATTGGTTTTGGCTCACCAAATAAAGCCGGGAAAGAGGAAGCGCACGGCGCTGCGCTGGGCGAAGAAGAGGTGGCGCTGACCCGGCAGAAACTGGGGTGGCATCATCCTGCTTTTGAGATCCCCAAAGAGATTTACCGGGCGTGGGACGCACGCGAGAAAGGCGAAAAAGCGCAACAGGGCTGGAAGGAGAAATTCGCAGCTTACCAACAAGCCTACCCGGAACTGGCGGCAGAGTTTACTCGCCGAATGAGCGGTGGACTGCCGAAGGAGTGGGAGGTAACAACCCAGAAATATATTACCGAGCTGCAGGCCAATCCGGCCAAAATCGCCACCCGTAAGGCCTCGCAAAATACCCTTAACGCTTACGGGCCTATACTGCCTGAGCTGCTTGGCGGATCGGCGGATTTGGCCCCCAGCAACCTGACCATCTGGAAAGGCTCCTCCTCTCTTAAAGAGGATCATGCAGGAAACTACATTCACTACGGCGTGCGGGAATTTGGCATGACGGCGATTGCCAACGGTATCGCCCATCACGGGGGCTTCGTACCGTACACCGCTACGTTCCTGATGTTTGTCGAATATGCCCGTAATGCCGCGCGTATGGCGGCGCTGATGAAAGCCCGACAAATCATGGTTTATACCCACGACTCGATTGGTCTTGGGGAAGATGGTCCCACGCACCAGGCCGTTGAACAGCTCGCCAGCCTGCGCCTGACGCCTAATTTCAGCACCTGGCGACCATGCGATCAGGTTGAGGCGGCGGTAGGCTGGAAGCTGGCAGTCGAACGCCATGACGGGCCAACGGCGCTGATCCTCTCGCGGCAGAATCTGGCGCAGGTTGAGCGCACGCCTGAGCAGGTACAGCAAATTGCCCGCGGCGGCTATGTACTGAAGGACGGCGGCGGTAAGCCGGATGTTATTTTGATTGCTACCGGTTCAGAAATGGAAATTACGCTGCTGGCGGCGGAAAAACTGACCGGCGAAGGTCGTAACGTGCGGGTAGTTTCTCTGCCCTCAACCGATATCTTCGACGCCCAGGATGAGGCGTACCGGGAATCGGTCCTGCCGGCAAACGTCAGCGCGCGCGTGGCGGTAGAAGCAGGGATTGCTGACTACTGGTACAAATATGTCGGGCTGAAAGGGGCAATTGTTGGGATGACGGGTTATGGAGAGTCGGCTCCGGCGGACAAGCTGTTCCCGTTCTTTGGCTTTACGGTGGATAACATCGTCGACAAAGCGCACAAGGTGCTTAACGCGTGATCCACAGCGTGGGCCAGGCATCTGGCCCATGCCAGTTATCACAACTTGGCTCCTGGGCATAGCGCACCAGGCGAAAACGTTGCCCGTCGTAGCGCCAGCGGGTCAGGATACCGCAATCTGCCAACCCTCGTCCTTTAGCGAGGGTGACCAGCTCCCGCGACTTCTCGTCAAACGTCGCGTTGGTCAGCTCCATATCGCGACTTTCCGCCTCCGTTTTAAACGGCAGGCTTAAACGTACCGCGCGTGAAGTCAACGGAGTCGTACGTGAAACCACCCACGCCAGATCGATGGTGTTATACGCCCCGGCCTCACAGCCAATCATCAGCAGCGCTTTATCATCCGTTAGGGCCGTGACGCGCATCTCGCGACGCAGCGGATCGATAGAGCAGCGAATACCGTTGATTCGCCAGTTACCATAGTCCAGCAGTTCACTGCGCTCCTGCTGTGTGAGAGGCGTTGGCGTTGGATTAATGACCGCTACACCTTTCAGCGCGGGGGCCGGAGGTACACTGAGCGGAGGCTCGTCACCTTTTTCAATCCATGCGGTTTCGCTCCCCACCCGTTTTTGCTGGGCGTCGATAAACAACAACGCGGCTTTTAGCCCGACCAGCGAAAGGTTTTGCGCACCTTTTTGCAGGCTAATCACCTTCGCGTCCTGTACGGTTTGTAAAAATGTGCTGATGGTGGTGGGATCATCGGTCGTCAGCTGCCAGGGAGTTATGCGCCAGTGCTCGCCGCTCAGCGAGAGTGGCGCACCATCCAACAGCAGACGCGGCGCAATATCGCTCTCTTTGACGCTGGACGATTCCAGCCCGCCCAGCTCAATACGCAACACGGCATCGGTATGTGCCCCGGCGCTGCGGCTCAAGGTCATGACCAGGCCGTGGTGCTCCCCGGTATTGCGCGCCACGCAAAAATTTTGGTTATTACACGTCACCTGCCAGTCAGAAAACGCCTGTTGCGCGGGCGCAGCCCACAGCAAACGGGCGGGTAGCAACCCGAGCAGGAAAAGGAGAATAACGCGATAGCGCATGGACGGTACAACCCCGAAGTCAAAACACACAGCCTAAGCGGTATCTTCCTTGCGCGACTGATGTGGCTCAATAAGAATCGTCGGATTGGCCGTAATTTTGTAAAGAAATATAAATCCCGCGCATCAGTCCATGAGATGCGATGACTGCAAATAGTTCAGTAATAGCACCGTTTTACCGTCACGGATCTCACCTGTTTTGATCATTTCCAGCGCCTGTGTGAACGGCAGTTCCAGAACTTCAATATCTTCATCTTCCACGCCGCCACCCGCGTTTGCACGCTGGCTGTCACTGTATTGTGCGATGAAGAAGTGGATTATTTCCGTCACACCGCCCGGCGACATGTATAGCTCAAACAGTTTACGTACTTCACCCACTTCAAAGCCGGTCTCTTCAATCGCCTCTTTTCGAATACATGCTTCCGGTTCGTCGTTATCCAGCAGCCCGGCGCAGGTTTCAATCAGTTGACCGTCTTCGTTACCGTTGACCCATGTCGCAACGCGAAACTGGCGGATGAGCACCACCGTTTTCTTCTCCGGGTTATACAGCAGGATTGTGGCGCCGTTGCCACGATCGTAAACCTCACGTTTGTGACGGATCACCTCTCCATTCTTACGGGTCAGGTCATAAGTGATATTGCGCAGGACGAAGTAGTTATCGGAAAGGACTTTATCTTTGATGAGGGTAATTTTTTGCGACATACCGGCTCCACAGCAAGAAGTGAGAAATAATACTACGCCGTGAAACCGGGTTTGTCTTGGAACAATGTAGGCCTGATAAGCAAAGCGCCATCAGGCATTCATGCGGCACATTGCCGGATGGCAACGCTAACGCGTTTTATCCGGCCTACTCGCCGATTAATGAGATTTGACTGATTTTACGCCCAGCCAGTCGACGATCCCCTGGGCGGCATGCCGCCCTTCCGCCATAGCCGTCACCACCAGGTCTGCACCGCGTACCGCGTCACCACCGGCAAAGATTTTCGGGTTACTGGTTTGATAACGGTATGCACTTTCAACATCGGCGGCAATGCGCCCCCAGTTATCGACCTTAACGCCATGCGACTCCAGCCACGGCATGCCGTGTGGGTGAAAACCAAACGCCATAATCACCGCATCTGCGGGCATCACAAACTCACTCCCGGCAATGGGAACCGGGCGGCGACGGCCCTGCGCATCAGGTTCGCCAAGTTGAGTACGTAAGAAACGCACACCGCTGACTCGCCCATCGGCATGCAACACCAGCTCAACCGGCTGAACGTTAAACTCGAAATTTGCCCCCTCTTCCCGGGCGTTCTTCACCTCTTTTTTCGAGCCGGGCATGTTGGCTTCATCACGACGATAGGCGCAGGTCACCTGGCTTGCGCCATGACGCAGGGCGGTTCGCACACAGTCCATTGCCGTATCGCCTCCGCCCAGCACAACCACGTTTAGTCCGGCGGTATCGATAAACGGTTCTTCAGGCAGTTCCTCCAGCCCCATCACCTGCTTGGTGTTGGCAATCAGGAACGGCAGCGCATCATACACGCCAGGCGCATCTTCATTTGGCAGGTCAGCCTTCATGGAACGATAGGTTCCTACGCCCACGAACACGGCATCGTAATCCTCCAGCAGCTTTTCAAGCGCGACATCCTTACCCACTTCACAGTTAAGTTCAAAATGAATGCCCATGGCGCTGAAGATTTCACGGCGACGCGCCAGCAGCGATTTGTCCAGCTTGAAGGCCGGAATACCGAACGTCAGCAAACCGCCAATTTCAGGATGGCGATCGTAAACGGTGGCGCTGACGCCGCTGCGCGCCAGCACATCCGCACAGGCCAGACCCGCCGGACCCGCACCGATGATGGCAACACGCTTGTCCACTTTCTGCACATGGCTTAAGTCCGGTCGCCATCCTTTACTCAGCGCCCGATCGGAGATGTAACGCTCAATATTACCGATGGTGACTGCGCCATGCTCGCTACGCACCGTGCATGCCCCTTCGCAGAGTCGATCCTGCGGGCAAACGCGTCCGGTCACCTCCGGCAGGCAGTTGGTCTGGTGAGAAAGCTCAACCGCCGCGTCGATATTCCCGGCTTTGACCTGTTCAATCCACTGCGGAATGTGGTTATGCAGTGGACAGGTCCATTCGCAGATACTGTGGTCGCCGCATTTCAGGCAGCGAGAGGCTTCGCGCTCCGCCTGTGCCGTACGAAACGGCAGATAGATCTCTTCAAAGCTGGTTTTCCGGGCTTCAATCGCCAGTTTATCCGGCTCCCCACGCGCAGGCGTCGCCTGCATTTGCTCACGTTTAGTGATGACATGTGGAACAAAATCGGTAGTGCTGGCATGCCATGGCTGGCTTTCCAGACTTGCGGCACGTAGCCTGCGCGCTTTTGACAGACCGGTAAGCGAATTTTCCGTCACCAGCTGTAACGCCTGCGCCGGACAGTTCTCTACGCAGGCGGGTCCCTGTTCACGCCCCTGGCACAGATCGCATTTGTGCGCGGTAGCTTTCACCTTCCCTTTGGCGACGGGAGTGAGTACGATCTGCATCGTGCCGAAAGGACAGGCAACGACGCACGATTTACAGCCAATGCACTTTTGCGGGTTCACCTGAACGCTGTCGTTATCATGGCTAATTGCCCCGTTTGGGCAACTTCTGGCGCAGGGTGCATCTTCGCAGTGGTGACAGGTCACCGCGCTGCGCTGCTGCTGATGCTTAATGACGGTAATTCGGGGCTGAAAATGCCGTTGGTCCAGGACATGCTGTTCGCCATTGTGAGCCATGACGCAGGCGACCTCACAGGCATGGCATCCCAGGCACTGCTGGCTATTGACCATAATAAAACGATTCATGGCTTCCTTCTTTTTTGGTTGCAAAAACCTTATTCTTTATAAGAGTGTTATTAACCGACACGGAAGGAAGCGGCAATGTTCATTTGCCCAGGAAGCACAACTATTTATCCAGAACCTGTGGCAGATCAATTTATTTCATCGCATATGAAATTGTGTTTCAGTTACCATCCAGTTTCATGGCGTTTTATTAACATTTATCAAATACACCGCATCGTTCACGCTGTTTTCAGGCGCGACGTGTATTGTGTGAGGATGCACAAGTGACGGTAAAGCGTCCGGTCTCGGCCAGTCTGGCTAAAGCTTTTTTCTACATAGTGCTGCTGTCAATTCTCTCAACGGGTATTGCGCTGCTCACGCTGACCAGCAGCTTGCGAGATGCCGAAGCCATCAACGTTGCTGGCTCGTTGCGCATGCAAAGCTACCGTCTGGGTTACGATCTACAAAGCCAGAGCCCGCAGCTTAACGCCCACCGCCAGCTTTTCCAGCAGGCGCTAAACTCGCCAGCACTACAGAATCTGAACGCGTGGTATGTGCCACAAGCGGTAAAAAGCCGCTATGGACGACTGCATGCTAACTGGCTGGAAATGAACGCCCGCCTGATCGACGGCGATTTGAAATGGTACCAGGCCAACATCAACAACTACGTCGATCAAATCGATCTCTTCGTGCTGGCGTTGCAGCATTATGCCGAACGCAAAGTGATGCTGGTATTTGGCATCTCGCTGGCGGGCGGGATAGGCATATTCACCCTCGTCTTCTTTACCCTGCGGCGCATTCGCCAGCAGGTGGTGCGTCCGCTGAATAAACTGGTGATGGCCAGTCAGCAAATTGAACACGGTCAGTTTGATATCCCACCGCTGGATACCGGTTTGCCCAATGAACTGGGATTGCTGGGCAAAACGTTTAGCCAGATGTCGAGTGAATTACACAAGCTGTATCGTTCGCTGGAAGCGTCTGTGGCCGAGAAAACTCACGATCTCCACGAAGCCAATCGCCGTCTGGAGGTGTTGTATCAGTGCTCCCAGGCGTTAAATACCAGCCAGATTGACGTGCACTGCTTCCGCCATATTTTACAGATCGTCCGCGAACATGACGCCGCGTATTTCCTTGAACTCACCGTCGGTGATAACTGGCGGATTAGCGAAGGGACTAAAAGCCCCGAGCTGCCGATGCAGATCCTGCCTGTCACCATGCAGGAAACCGTCTACGGCGAACTGCACTGGCAAAGTCCAAACGTCAGTGCTTCTACTCCGCTGCTCAACAGCGTCTCCTCGATGCTGGGACGTGGGTTGTACTTCAACCAGGCACAAAAACATTTTCAGCAGCTGTTGTTAATGGAGGAGCGAGCGACGATTGCACGCGAACTGCACGACTCACTGGCGCAGGTGCTCTCTTATTTACGTATTCAGCTCACGCTGCTTAAGCGTTCAATTCCGAAAGATAACGCCCCGGCCCAAAGCATTATGGCGGATTTCTCCCAGGCGCTGAACGATGCCTACCGTCAGCTACGAGAACTGCTCACCACCTTCCGTCTGACCTTACAGCAGGCAGACTTACCCTCCGCCCTGCATGAAATGTTGGAAACGCTGCAAAATCAAACCTCAGCTAAACTCACACTCGACTGTCGGTTACCCACGCTAGCGTTGGATGCTCAAATGCAGGTGCATCTGTTGCAGATCATTCGTGAAGCGGTGCTGAACGCCATTAAACATGCGAGTGCGAGCGAAATTGCCGTCAGCTGCGTAACGGCTCCGGACGGCAACCACACGGTTTATATCCGCGATAACGGCATCGGCATTGGCGAGCCGCATGAGCCTACAGGGCACTATGGACTAAATATTATGCGTGAACGGGCGGAAAGACTGAGCGGCACGTTGACCTTCTCTCAACCTTCCGGAGGGGGAACGTTGGTGAGCATCAGTTTCCGTTCGGCTGAATCAGACAGTGAGCTAACGTAAAGAACCGCAAAGCGCCGTCGAGTCTGGATCCAGGCCTGACGGCGTTGGCACGAAAGGTATGCTGTAAACGGGCATGATAATTTACATTATCTTCTTTTTTTCTCCACGTTTGACCCGTACCTTGCCGCTAAAGTGAAGCAAGCCATACCCATAACGATACGCAGAAACACGAGGTCCTCTTTTAATGGCGAATTTTTTCATCGATCGCCCCATTTTTGCCTGGGTGTTAGCTATCCTGTTGTGCCTGACAGGAGCCCTGGCTATTTTTTCACTGCCCGTTGAGCAATATCCCGATCTGGCACCGCCAAACGTGCGGGTCACCGCCAACTATCCCGGCGCTTCGGCTCAGACTCTGGAAAACACCGTCACCCAGGTTATCGAGCAGAACATGACCGGTCTCGATAACCTGATGTACATGTCATCGCAGAGCAGCGGGACAGGTCAGGCGACGGTTACGTTGAGCTTCGTTGCCGGAACCGATCCTGACGAGGCCGTCCAGCAGGTGCAAAACCAGCTGCAATCGGCAATGCGTAAACTGCCGCAGGCGGTACAGGATCAGGGGGTCACGGTGCGTAAGACCGGGGACACCAATATTCTGACTATCGCCTTTGTCTCCACCGATGGCTCAATGGATAAGCAGGACATCGCCGACTATGTCGCCAGTAACATTCAGGATCCGCTTAGCCGTATTAACGGCGTGGGAGATATTGACGCTTACGGCTCACAGTACTCCATGCGGATCTGGCTTGACCCGGCCAAACTGAACAGTTTCCAGATGACTGCTAAAGATGTGACCGACGCTATCGAGTCACAGAATGCGCAGATTGCCGTCGGACAACTCGGCGGCACGCCTTCGGTGGACAAGCAGGCGCTGAACGCGACGATCAACGCCCAGTCGCTACTACAGACTCCGGATGAATTCCGCGCCATTACGCTACGCGTCAACCAGGATGGCTCAGAAGTTAAACTGGGCGATGTGGCGACGGTCGAAATGGGTGCTGAAAAGTATGATTACCTCAGCCGCTTTAATGGAAATCCGGCCTCCGGCCTGGGCGTGAAGCTGGCCTCCGGCGCCAATGAAATGGCGACGGCGGAGCTGGTTATCAACCGTCTGAACGAGCTGTCGCAATATTTTCCACACGGGCTGGAATATAAGGTGGCATATGAAACCACCTCCTTTGTCAAAGCCTCAATCATCGACGTGGTAAAAACCCTGCTGGAAGCGATCGCGCTGGTATTCCTCGTGATGTACCTGTTCCTGCAAAACTTCCGCGCCACGCTGATTCCCACCATCGCCGTTCCCGTCGTCCTGATGGGTACCTTCTCCGTGCTTTACGCCTTTGGCTATAGCGTTAATACCTTGACGATGTTTGCGATGGTGCTGGCGATCGGCCTGCTGGTCGATGACGCCATTGTGGTAGTGGAAAACGTCGAGCGTATTATGAGTGAGGAAGGACTCTCTCCGCGGGAAGCGACACGGAAATCGATGGGGCAAATCCAGGGTGCGCTGGTCGGTATCGCCATGGTGCTGTCAGCGGTGTTTATCCCGATGGCCTTCTTCGGCGGCACTACCGGGGCTATTTACCGTCAGTTCTCGATTACTATCGTCTCCGCTATGGTGCTGTCTGTTCTGGTGGCGATGATCCTGACCCCCGCTCTGTGCGCCACCCTGCTCAAACCGCTGCATAAGGGCGAGCATCACGGACAAACCGGTTTCTTCGGCTGGTTTAACCGGACGTTTAATCGCAACGCCGAGCGCTACGAAAAAGGCGTTGCCAGAATTCTGCACCGCAGTCTGCGCTGGATACTGATCTACGGCCTGCTGCTCGGCGGGATGGTTTTCCTGTTCCTGCGCCTGCCAACCTCCTTCCTGCCGCTGGAAGACCGCGGCATGTTTACCACCTCGGTACAGTTGCCCAGCGGCTCCACGCAGCAGCAAACATTGAAAGTGGTTGAGGAAGTGGAGAAGTATTACTTCACCCATGAGAAAGACAACATTATGTCAGTCTTTTCCACTGTCGGTTCTGGCCCTGGCGGGAACGGTCAAAACGTGGCGCGTATGTTTGTCCGCTTAAAAGACTGGGATGAGCGCGACACCACGACCGGAACCTCTTTCGCCATCATCGAACGTGCGACCAAAGCCTTTAATAAGATTAAAGAAGCCCGCGTCTTCGCCAGCAGCCCTCCGGCTATCAGCGGTCTCGGAAGCTCTGCCGGTTTCGATATGGAGCTGCAGGATCACGCCGGTGCGGGCCATGATGCGTTAATGGTTGCGCGCGACAAACTCATTGAATTGGCCGGGAAAGACACCTCCCTGACCCGCGTTCGTCATAACGGTCTGGACGACAGCCCGCAGTTGCAAATTGATATCGATCAGCGCAAAGCCCAGGCGCTGGGCGTTTCCATCGACGACATCAACGACACATTGCAAACGGCCTGGGGTTCCAGCTACGTCAATGACTTTATGGACCGGGGCCGCGTGAAGAAGGTTTACGTGCAGGCGGCAGCAAAATATCGCATGCTCCCGGACGACATCAACCTGTGGTACGTACGCAATAACAACGGTGGCATGGTGCCTTTCTCGGCCTTTGCGACTTCACGCTGGGAAACAGGTTCACCACGTCTGGAGCGCTATAACGGCTACTCCGCGGTCGAGATTGTCGGCGAAGCCGCGCCGGGCGTCAGTACCGGTACGGCAATGGACATAATGGAATCGTTGGTGCGCCAGTTGCCGACCGGGTTCGGCCTCGAATGGACGGCGATGTCCTATCAGGAACGGCTGTCGGGTTCTCAGGCCCCCGCCCTGTACGCCATTTCTTTGCTGGTGGTATTCCTGTGTCTGGCAGCCCTGTACGAAAGCTGGTCGGTTCCCTTCTCCGTCATGTTGGTCGTGCCGTTGGGTGTTATTGGCGCACTACTGGCGACCTGGATGCGCGGTCTGGAAAACGACGTGTATTTCCAGGTCGGGTTACTTACCGTTATCGGGCTATCGGCGAAGAACGCAATATTGATTGTTGAATTCGCCAATGAGATGAACGAGAAAGGACACGATCTGCTCGACGCTACGCTCCACGCCTGTCGCCAACGTTTACGCCCAATCCTGATGACCTCACTGGCGTTTATCTTCGGGGTGCTGCCGATGACCATCAGCAGTGGCGCTGGTTCTGGCGGTCAACATGCGGTGGGGACAGGCGTAATGGGTGGGATGATTTCAGCTACTATCCTGGCGATTTACTTCGTTCCCCTGTTCTTTGTGCTGGTGCGCAGACGCTTCCCATTGAAGCCACGCCCAGAATAATCGGACACAAAAAAGGCGACTTACGTTGAGTCGCCTTTTTTTATCCTTTACAGGATATGAATTTCTTCCAGAAAATTATTTACGAAGCATCACTTCGATAAAGTCTTTCCAGTTCCCCAGTTCACGTTCAATCATAACAACCTCTCTTATTATTATGGGCATTCTACGAAATCATCATCATTAAAAGAAGGCAATTTAACCGATGGCTGTGATTGAATCCTCCAGTGTTTGGGGTTTATGTGATCACTATGCGCCATACCCATAAATTTTATGTGACTTACTGCAATATTTTGAAATATTCATACATCATCTACTACTTTTGCAATTCTGATGGAAAAACAGGCTGATGCAAACAGGCAGATTCTGATTTTTAGTTATACGGTATTTTTGGAACTTTCAGGAATCATTATTCACTGTTGTTCAACAATGTTATATTTTTCTATAACGATTGAATGACAATATGTATTATTCATTGCCACAGAATAAAAGAATAAATATTCAAATTACGTCAATAAGGATTCAAATGATCACCCTCTACGGCATTAAGAATTGCGACACGATTAAAAAAGCCAGACGCTGGTTGGAGGCTCAAGGTATTGACTACCGATTTCATGATTATCGCGTCGACGGTCTGGACAACACGCTATTACAGTCCTTTATCAGCGAATTAGGTTGGGAGGCGCTGCTCAATACGCGTGGAACCACCTGGCGTAAACTCGATGAATCCACGCGCAGTCAAATCACCGATGCGGCTTCCGCCGCCGCGTTGATGATTGAAATGCCAGCAATTATCAAACGCCCATTGCTCTGCGCGCCGGGTAAGCCTATGCTGCTTGGTTTCAGTGAATCCAGTTATACTCTGTTTTTTAATGAGGTGTAGTCTATGTCGTGCCCGGTCATTGAGCTGACACAGCAGCTTATTCGCCGTCCTTCCCTGAGCCCGGATGATGCCGGGTGCCAGGCGTTAATGATTGAACGCCTGCGCGCGGTAGGTTTTACCGTTGAGCGAATGGACTTTGGTGACACACAGAATTTTTGGGCATGGCGCGGTAAAGGTGAGACCCTGGCATTTGCCGGTCACACTGACGTAGTGCCTGCCGGCGATGTCGATCGTTGGATTAACCCGCCGTTCGAGCCGACCATTCGCGATGGTATGTTGTTCGGGCGTGGCGCTGCCGATATGAAAGGTTCACTGGCGGCAATGGTCGTGGCTGCGGAGCGTTTTGTCGCCCAGCATCCAAACCATCAGGGTCGTCTGGCGTTTTTAATAACGTCTGACGAAGAAGCCAGCGCCAAAAACGGCACCGTGAAGGTGGTTGAAGCGCTGATGGCGCGTAATGAACGACTGGATTATTGCCTGGTGGGTGAGCCATCCAGCACGGAAATCGTTGGCGACGTGGTGAAAAATGGACGTCGTGGTTCACTGACCTGCAACCTGACCATTCACGGCGTGCAGGGCCACGTAGCCTATCCGCATCTGGCCGATAACCCGGTACACCGCGCGGCCCCCATGCTCAATGAACTGGTGGCGATCGAGTGGGACCAGGGTAATGAATTCTTCCCGGCAACCAGCATGCAGATTGCCAATATTCAGGCCGGAACCGGCAGCAACAACGTTATCCCTGGCGAACTGTTTATCCAGTTCAACTTCCGCTTCAGCACTGAACTGACCGATGAGATGATTAAAGCACGGGTTCACGCGCTGCTGGAGAAACATCAACTGCGTTATACCGTCGACTGGTGGCTTTCCGGTCAGCCGTTCCTGACCGAACGCGGTAAACTGGTGGATGCAGTGGTGAACGCCATTGAGCACTATAATGAGATTAAACCGCAGTTACTGACTACAGGCGGGACGTCCGACGGGCGTTTTATTGCCCGCATGGGGGCGCAGGTAGTAGAACTTGGGCCGGTCAACGCCACTATTCATAAAATTAATGAATGTGTTAATGCTGCCGACCTGCAGCTGCTTGCCCGTATGTATCAACGTATCATGGAGCAACTCGTCGCCTGATGAGTGTTCCTGTAAGAGGAAATGAGCATGGACTGGCTGGCAAAATATTGGTGGATTCTGGTGTTGGTGTTTCTGGTAGGCGTGCTGCTGAACGTGATTAAAGATCTCAAGCGCGTCGATCACAAGAAATTTCTTACCAACAAGCCAGAGCTTCCCCCGCATCGTGACTTTAACGATAAATGGGATGACGACGACGATTGGCCGAATAAGGACCAACCGAAGAAATAATTAATAGGCAGATAAGTCCCGTAGGCCCGGTAAGCGTTAGCGCCACCGGGCATTACGTGCCGGATGGCAACGCTTCGCGTTTTATCCGGCCTACGGTGATCAATCAGATCATGGCAATCACATCATCATCGTGAGGCTTACCGCCGCTCAGCGCTTCATCAAAGTAGTGCTTCGGTACGGTAAAACGCAGATGATCGAGCGCAAACTGCATGCTGCGTTCATCAATGGCGTGCCCCAGATTTTCGACGATATCCAGCGTCACGTCTCCACCAGCGCGCATTAACGCTTCCTGCGCGGCAACGGCATGAGATAACTCAATTACCCGGTCTTCACCACCGTGAATCAAATGCACCGTCGTCGCGGTGGTTGCAGCCTCTGGCAAGGTGGCATAGCGGCCATTGAAGGCGATGACCCGCGATGCCAGCCCCGGCTCAGCTTTGATGCTCTCAAGTGACATAATCGCCCCCTGAGAAAAGCCAATCAGCGCGGTTGCCTGCGGCGAAACGCCGCTGTGCTTCTGCCAGTAACGCACGGTTTCGATAAACACCGGCATTATGGCGTCAACGCGTGCCTGACGACTCTCTTCTGTTACGCCCTGCACCGAAAACCACTGACGTCCGGACGTCGTCCCGTAAGGCTCTGCCCCGCCAATGCTAACGATTAGCGCATCCGGAAACAGCGGCGCAAACCAGGTGCCAATTTCACCCATGGCAACCGGATTATCGCCGACGCCATGAAACAGCAGCAGTAGCTGTTGAGCGGGTTTATCGGGACTTTGAACAACAAAATGGTCATGTTTCATGGCGTTCTCCTTAGCTGATGAGAATCATTCTACGCCGCTTAACCGCAATGACCATGCCAGGAAATTGAAGAAGTTAGTGAAAAAATTGCCATTGCATAATGCGATTATGTAGCCGCTGTTCACGCTCTGCATCCAGCTGATTTAATGCCTGCGCCGCTTCGGCTCGCTGAATGACCAGCAACGCTTTACGACCAGAAATCTTGAGCTGTTGGCACAATTCGGCGTCGCTACGTTTAGCCTGGATGCGTCCGCGCAAGGCCGGAAGAGGTAACTCACTGTGCTCAAGCAGACGACTCAGACAGCCTAGCGACGTCAATAATGGCCGATGCGCGAAGGCAAACCCAGCCAGCTCAGCCCAGTCATCCTCATTAAGCGTAGTCTCTTTCAGCGGGACCAGCGGAATGCTCTCACCGTTCCATCGCGCAAGGATTTCCGCATCACGGCGCAAATGCTGGTGCTCCCGCTCGGCAAGGCGTTTCCCCGCTTCGCTAATGGGAAGTAACGCCATGGCGGTATAACAGCCGCTGCTGGCTTCCCGATGATTTCCCATTCGCACCAGCACAAAACCGCAGCGTTGCCAGAAACGCCATAGTTCAGCCGTATACCCAAAACTGACCGACAGATAGTCACACGATGTGGAATAGCGGTGGGCCAGCATAATCAGCTGTTGCCCAATACCTTCTTTTTGGCGCGCAGGATGAACCGCAATTCGACTGACCCGTCTCCCGACGAGCGTCGCCGCCAACGGGTCACCACCGTGCGCCGCCAGCGACTGTGCAACCAGATTGCCCCTTGGTCGGCGATATCCGGCCCAGACTGCCTGGCTTAATTCTGCGGATAGTCCCCCTTCATCGACCAGCCAGACGGCTCCCGCCACTGAGTCAGCGGTTGATGCCTGAAGAAAATGCTGTCCAGGCGCGTCCATCATTCGCCGCAGGTCCAATGGCGAGGTGCGATAATGCGCTCCGGAAAGCAGCTGATATACCGCTAACGGCAGCGCTGGGTTAGCATGCCAGGACTGTTGCTCAAATGCCGAAAAGTGAAGTTCCCCCAATGGGGCATGTGTGAATGTTTCATCATCAAACACCAGCGCATCGCTGACGATTTGCTCCAGCGGACACCCCTGCGCCCAGCGCACGGGTTGTTGCAACTCATAGCGTTGAAGATTGGGGAAGCGGGCACAGAATTTCAGCAAGAAGCCTCTCCCCGTTCCCTCGTAGCCTTGTACTGTAGTGGTTAACAGCGTACGAGGAAAACGCGCCACCAGTTGGTGCAGCAGCGGCGCGGGGATCGCGGCGGCTTCATCCACAATCAGCCAGTCTGCGATTGCAGAACTGCTTAACAGCGCATCCGGGGCCATAAAGCGGTAACGCTCCCCGGCAAATTGCGCCAGCACATCCGTTGCCGCTTTGGCAGGCGCTGTCACAATCGCAGTGCCGTTAATCCGCGCTATGAGTTGCCCTGCCAGAGCGGACTTGCCCCGACCCCGTGCGGCCGTCACCGCAACCACACCGGGAGGCATAGCCAGCAAATGATTTAATATCATCGCCTGTTCTGGCTGGGGTTCGCCGGTTGCCGCGTGCCAGGCTGCGCGAGCAGGAAAGTGCGGACAGGAAACCGGCTGATGCTGCTGCCAGTGCAGAGCCTGTCTATCGCGGGAAATCACCCGTTTGACGTGTTCAATAAAGTGCGGTGTAGGGATAGGTTCAGCACAATCGCTCCAGCGTAGTGAATCCGCGTCCGGATGCGTGTGCCAGGAATGCCAGGGTGGGGTCAGCAAAACCAGCCAACTGCCAGCAAGCAGTGTGCCGCTTAAGGCGGCAAACGCCGCAGCGTCAAAACCTTGCCCTGCGTCAAAAACCGCATGACAAAACTCACGCCCTAATAATGTTTTTAGCGCCTGCGGCGTACAGCACGGCTCGGTAGGGGCTTGCTCCCCTACCCACAGCCAGTCGCCGGGTAACGTGCTACGTAGCGCTAATGCCTGTTCCTGACACCAGTTATCCTCGCCGCTGATAATCAGCAGACGACGGATCCCTTCGTGGGTCATTTGTTCGGTTAACGCGCTCAGCGCCGTGTTATCGGACATCCCTGCCTCAGTATCTTAAATACCTTTACCAAAAGTATTACATTGCCCCGGATCGCCGCTGTCAAAACCGCGTTTGAACCAGGTAAAACGCTGTTCAGAGGTTCCGTGAGTAAAGCTGTCCGGCACGACGCGTCCTTGTCCCTGCTGTTGCAGACGATCGTCACCAATGGCCTGTGCGGCGTTCAGTGCCTCTTCCAGGTCACCAGACTCCAGTACGCCCTGCTGCTGCATGCTGTGGCCCCAGACACCGGCAAAGCAGTCTGCCTGCAGTTCCATCCGAACTGAAAGACGGTTCACTTCTGCCTGTGAGGCATTCTGCTGCATCTGACGAACTTTAGGTTCAATACCCAGCAGTTTCTGCACGTGGTGACCCACTTCATGGGCGATAACATAGCCCTGAGCAAAATCACCATCAGCGCCCAGCTTGTTTTTCATGTCGTCATAGAATGAAAGGTCGATGTAAACCGTACCATCTGCCGGGCAATAAAATGGCCCCATCACGGACTGACCCGCGCCGCAGCCGGTACGCGTCGCGCCCCGGTACATCACCAGCTTCGGCTGTTGGTAGGTGCGGCCCATTTTTTCAAACTGCTGTCCCCAGGTATCTTCTGTGGTAGCCAGAATCACCGAGGTAAATTTTGCCGCTTCATCATCGTTTGGGCTGATGGAGCGTGATGATTGCTGTTGGGAGACCGGCTGGCCAGTCATTAGCCCGGTGAGATCCACGCCATAATAACCCGCCACCAGCACCACAATCAGCAGAATGATGCCGCCTTTACCACTGGGCAGACGAAAACCGGGCCCACCCATAGAGGGGCCGCCGCCAGAGCTGTTTCGTCTGTCTTCCACGTTGTCACTTTCACGACGCCCTTGCCAGCGCATAATCACCTCAACTTTTTATTCATTATGATGATGATCGTAGGCGGTTCGGAACAGGATTACCATAAGAAATAGTAATCAAATCAGGTGGGGTTAATGAGCCGGAGAGCGATCGCCGGCTCAGGGGATGATTAGTCTAACTTCACACCCAGGCGATGCGCGACGGCTTCATAGGCTTCGATCAGGCCGCCCAGACTCTGGCGGAAGCGATCTTTGTCCATTTTATCCAGCGTTTCTTTGTCCCACAGGCGGCTACCGTCCGGTGAGAATTCATCACCCAGGACCACTTCACCTTTATACAAACCAAACTCAAGTTTGAAGTCGACCAGAATCAGACCAGCATCATCAAACATCTTTTTCAGCACGTCGTTAGCTTTGTAGGTCAGCTCTTTCATACGTGCCAGATTCTCTTTGCTCACCCAACCAAAAGTTTCGCAATAGGAATCGTTAATCATTGGATCGTGCATAGCATCGTTTTTCAGGAACAGATCAAACAGCGGCGGATTCAGTTCAATACCTTCCTCAACGCCTAAACGCTTAACCAGAGAGCCTGCCGCGCGGTTACGTACCACACATTCAACCGGTACCATCTCCAGTTTTTTCACCAGACATTCGGTATCAGAAAGCAGTCGCTCCATCTGGGTAGGAATACCCGCTTCTTGCAGTTTAGTCATAATGAAATGGTTGAATTTGTTGTTCACCATGCCTTTACGGTCAAACTGTTCAATGCGCGCGCCATCCCCTGCTGACGTATCATTGCGGAATTCGAGCACCAACAGGTCCGGGTTTTCCGTGCTGTATACGGTCTTCGCTTTACCACGATACAACTCAGCTTGCTTTTGCATCTTTATTACTCCTGGGTGTGAATTAACGATAAATATTGCGTTTTTCTGCCGACGCACACGTTTGCGTATCATATCAGAAAAAAAGGGCTGGAGTTATCCAGCCCTTTATTTTTACTTACTGAACGCTGCCTGGAAGACGGCGACCAGCGCGTCGTTCTGGCTTTGCGTCAGGGTATGCCCCTTCGGATCGATAAACTGCAAGCTGCTGCGGTTGTCTAAATCACCGACCTGCAGTTTATAGTCGCCGGATACCAGACCCGGATCGCTTGCGCCCAACTCCTGCCAGTTGCTATCGGACAGTGGTTTGTAGGTCACCGCGATGCTGCCCTGAGAACGGGTGCTGTCGGTTACCTTCATCCCCACTTTCTCAAGCGCTGCCGGCAGACGCTGCCACACCACGTTGAACGGCCCGCGTACCACCAGCATTGGTAAACCGGTGTCATCGGCGGCGCTCTGAACATCCATGGTGGCTGCAGAGCGGTTCTGCGCGGCATTCGCGGCGTCGGTGGCGTTCTTATCCAGACCAGCAGAGATAACGTTCATCATCTCAGCGCTGTAGCGCTGCATTGATGCCGCATCGGCTACGGGTTTACCCGCCTGCTCGAGGTTAACCAGTTTCACCGTTACCGCTTGCTGATAGCCCTGCGGTTTAACCGAGATTTGATAACGTCCACGGTACTGCTCGTCTTCATCCAGACGGTTCCAGTCAACCCAGTCGGTGGTCAACGTCTGGCTGGCATCATCACGTTTGGTGATCGTGTAGTTTTTAGACTGAATGACGCTAACGACCTGCGGCCACAGTGTGTTGCCACGACCGTTTTCCACCAGTAATGTCGACGTATCACCCGCGATCTGTGTGCGAGCACCGGTGACTAATGCTAACGGCTGAGCCGGTGGACGAATATCCAGCGCTTTACCCACGGCACCACTGCCGTTGGTTACCGGGATATTATAGTCGCCCGACATAACCGGCAAAATCATCCCAGCTGGAGCATGAAGCTCAGCAAGCGGTGCGGCCTCCAGATAGGATTCATCACCGCTCACCTGGCGCTTATAGCGCGAGTCAGAGCTACAGGCCGCGAGCAACATAACAAGCGAAACACCCGCAACCTTGGCCAGGCGCGACTTTTGTACTGAGTAAGCCATCAAATCTCCCTAAACTTTACAGCAAACCGGCATGCTTAAGCGCCGCTTTGACGATTTCACGAGCATTGTCCGTGATTGGCGTCATCGGCAGACGTAGCGTATCGGTCGCCACAAGTCCCAACTCCTTACACGCCCATTTCACGGGAATAGGGTTGGGTTCGACAAATAGTTTGTTGTGTAACGGCATCAGACGTTGGTTAATCACCCGCGCCTCGGCAAATTGCCCGGCTGCCGCCAGTTTGCACATTTCAGCCATATCACGTGCCGCAACGTTAGACGTTACGGAAATCACGCCATGACCACCGAGCTGCATAAAATCCAGTCCGGTCGCGTCATCACCGCTGAGCAGAATAAAGTCGTCCGAAACCAGCTCTTTGATCTGGTGAACGCGACTTAAGTTCCCCGTGGCCTCTTTAATAGCGATAATATTTTTAACTTTCGCCAGACGACCAACGGTTTCCGGCAGCATATCGCAGCCAGTACGGGACGGCACATTATACAGAATTTGCGGCAGGTCAGTATGCTCAGCAATGGCTTTGAAATGCTGGAACAAACCTTCCTGGGTTGGGCGGTTGTAGTAAGGCGTCACCGTCAGGCAGCCGACAACACCGCTGTCGTTGAAACGCTGCGTCAGACTAATGGCTTCCGCGGTCGCATTGGCGCCGGTTCCGGCAATCACCGGAATACGCCCGTCAGCCAGTTCCAGCGTCATCATCACCACATCGCCATGTTCATCATGACTCAGGGTGGCGGACTCGCCGGTGGTGCCAACAGAAACGATCGCCGAGGTGCCGCTGGCGACATGATAATCAATCAGTTTTTTCAGGCTCGACCGGCAGACTTTACCTTTCTCATCCATCGGCGTAACAAGCGCGACAATACTTCCCGTGAACATGGGCCATCCTCTGTGCAAACAAGTGTCTCAATGGTACGTTTGGTACGACAATAAAAGCAAGCGACCAGAGCCGTTCTGATTGTTGTATGCATGTTTTTTTTATGCTTTCCTTATGATTACCTCACCGCTCAAAGGAAGAACAGGTTTGACATCGTCATCGCAACACTATCTGGTCATTACTGCGCTGGGTGCCGATCGCCCAGGAATTGTGAACACCATCACGCGTCATGTCAGCAGTTGCGGCTGTAATATCGAAGACAGCCGACTGGCCATGCTGGGTGATGAGTTCACGTTTATCATGTTGCTGTCGGGAACCTGGAATGCCATCACCCTGATTGAATCAACCCTGCCATTAAAAGGCGCAGAGCTGGATTTACTCATTGTGATGAAGCGCACGACCGCGCGCCCCCGTCCGGCAATGCCTGCTACGGTATGGGTGCAGGTCGATGTCCCTGATTCTCCCCATTTGATTGAACGCTTCACCGCTCTGTTTGACAGCCACCAAATGAATATTGCGGAACTGGTTTCACGCACGCAACCGGCTGAGAATGGAAAGGCGGCGCAGTTGTTTATTCAAATTACCGCACATAGTCCTGCGTCACATGATTCGGCAAATATTGAAGATGCGTTTAAAGCACTCTGTACAGAACTCAATGCGCAAGGCAGTATTAACGTCGTCAATTACTCACAGCATGATGAACAGGATGGAGTTAAGTAATGAACCCACTGAAAGCCGGTGATATCGCACCGAAATTTAGCTTGCCGGATCAAGACGGAGAACAAGTAAATTTAACCGACTTCCAGGGACAGCGTGTTCTGGTTTATTTTTACCCGAAAGCCATGACACCCGGCTGTACCGTACAGGCCTGCGGCCTGCGCGATAACATGGATGAGTTAAAAAAAGCGGGTGTTGAAGTGCTGGGGATCAGCACTGACAAACCAGAGAAGCTTTCCCGATTCGCGGAGAAAGAAGTCCTGAATTTCACGCTCCTGTCCGATGAAGATCATCAGGTTTGCGAGCAGTTCGGCGTCTGGGGTGAGAAGTCATTTATGGGCAAAACCTACGATGGCATCCACCGCATCAGCTTCCTGATTGATGCCGAAGGGAAAATTGAGCATGTGTTTGATGACTTCAAAACCAGCAACCACCACGACGTGGTAATGAACTGGCTGAAAGAGAACGCCTGACCGTGAAATGCCGGATGGCGGTGTGAACGCCTTATCCGGCCTACAAATGCACGCACGTATGCCGGATAAGACGTTAGCGTCGCCATCCGGCAGATGACCGCCCGGTTACTCAAACGTCCCTTTCACGCACGCTTTCTGCTCTTTCACCACGGCTTTTCCCTTCGCCCACAGGTGATGAACTTCCAGCGCGTCGTTGAGCACCAGAATGTCCGCATCGCATCCCACCGCCAAACGCCCTTTATGCTCCAGTGCCAAAAATTCTGCGACCGTACGCGTCAGCGGACACAGCGCCTGTTCCAGCGGTATGGCATGAATCTTCACCAACTGGCGCACCGTCTCGGCCAGTGATTCAAACCCCGCGACACCGATGCCGGTGAGATTACCTAACTCATCAAATTCCGGCTGGCTGCCGTTGCCATCCGAGCTAAGGGTAATGCGCGACAGCGGCACGTTCTGGCGTAGCGCCGTGGCGATAGCCGTGGCCGGGTCGACGGGCTCATCAATGCTGCTGGTAATGTCGATATAACCGCCTTTACGGGCATACTCCAGCGCCGCCTGGAACAACGGTTCCGCACGGTTAACGTGTGTCGGCAACAGTTTAGTAATCGGCACATCGCAACATTCAAGGATCTGGTACAACGGTTCCAGCATGCGCGGGCTGTCGCCCATATGGAAAACGCTGATCCCCGGTTTGCGCCCTAACAATCCGCCGACACGCGACTGCGCCGCCATATTTGCCAGCGCCGAGGTATCCGGGGCTGAAGAACGATGGTCCGAAACCGCACATTTCACACCAATAACTTTATCAATCAGCGCCACATCGCGATCGATACTGCCGGTGATCGTCGGGGAAGGCAGAGAATACGCCCCGGTCAGCATCCATGCGCTGATGCCTTCAAACTCCAGCGCGCGGGTTTTTGCCAGCAGCGATTCCGGGTGACGGGTAATGCCATCGGTCCCCAGCAAACCCACCACCGAAGTTACACCAGCTTCAACCAGCCGTGACAAGCGCACTTCCGGCGTGCGGGTATGCGGCCCCGCTTCCCCGCCGCCGCCAATCAGATGGACGTGTTGATCGATAAATCCTGGGCACACAATCGCGCCGTCAAGGTTGATACACTCACAACCGGGAAAGTCTTCAGGAGAAATTGACGGGGCGATGGCAACAATTTTGCTGCCGGAGACCAGTATATCCTGTCGCCCTAAATCTTCCGGCGCGTACACGTGTCCCTGCTGGAACAACGTCAAATCAAGAATTGAACAGTTCATAACCTTCCTTGTCAGGCAATAACCTGCATAACCCAAATAGAGAGCAGCGCATTAATGACGCATACCGCAATAATTAGCGGGTAATAACGAGGATGAACCCCCGCGGTCCCCAGACAACGGCCCACATTTTGCACCGGATTTCCCATCAGGTAGATAGCCGGTAACAACACCGTGGCATCATGTCCCGAAAGCGTACCGGCGACAACCAGGCTGGCGCATACCCCAACGCCGCCTCCCATACTCATCACCGCTGCCAGTAGCACGGTGGCAGATTCCCCTGGCAGACCCCACAGCGCCATTACCGGCTCGCATACCCGCCCGACAACCTCGAGCAGCCCTGTCACCTTCAGCGCCTGAATAATCACAAACGCCATCACCACGTTAGGCAACAGGCTGGTTGTAGCAATGGTAAATCCGCGCCGTGCGCCATCGATAAACATATCCATGACGTTTTTACGTACCTGTGTTGTCATCTCAGGCCTCCTGCTGCATACGGCGATTCTCCAGCTGCGCAATCCACAAACGCAGCAGGTTCGCACCCACAAATTTGAAGACAAGGATCACCGCCAGCGGCGTAATCACCGGAACGGTTACCATCGTAAACAGCGCGGCACCAGAAGAAAAATAGTTGGTAATGCACGCGCTGCCGCTGGTTTGCCAACAAGCAAAAATCGCGCGTTCCTGCTCTGTGATAATGCCCTCTTCCGCCATTTCTTTGGTCATCCCGGCCGCGGCATCGGTATTTTGCAAATTCGCAATCAACGCCAGCGAACAAATACCCGGAATGCCCAGTAACGGACGCAGGACCGGCGTCATCAGCTGTTGTGCCGCGCGCAACCCACCCAACCCTTCGGTGACAGAAATAATCCCAAGCGAAAGAATGACGGAAGGTGCCAGCTCAAGCGCGAATAAGAAACCGTCTTTGGCCCCCATCCCTCCAGAGCCACGAAAAGAGACCGCCGTGCCGCCCGCAGCATTAATCTGCCCAAACGCACCGTTGAGGACGGTGAAGTCAAAGACCCGCCACCATTCGGTACTTTTCGCAAACATGCCGGAAAAAAGAATAATCGTAATAAAAAAAGCGAGATAACCGCCCCATCCCACCTTTTGCTGCGTGTGTGTGCTGTGACCCATTTTGTTCTCCTGTTGGCCTTAATCCTTGTGTGACTAAAAGACATCACGATGGTCAAGTTAAAGACAAACGCGGAGAAAAACGACACCAGAGGAGATTATTCAGAAAGAGTGGATAGAGGTCAGACAAGTTCAGATCCGGCGACATGATATCGCCGGATCTTGCAGATTAGGGTTCGTCAACGACCTGACCATCCGGCCAGGCATGCATTACCGCTTTGATTAACGTCGCCAGAGGAATCGCAAAGAATACGCCCCAGAATCCCCACAAACCGCCGAAAATCACCACGGAGAGAATAATGACCAGTGGATGCAGATTGACCGCCTCGGAGAACAGCACGGGAACCAGCAAATTGCCGTCCAGCGCCTGGATTATCAGGTACACGGCAAAACAGCTCCAGAACTCAGTGCCAAGGCCAAACTGGAACAGCGCCACGCCAACCACCGGAATCGTCACCACAAAAGCGCCGATATACGGGATCAGCACAGAGAACCCGACCAGCACCGCCAGCAGCAGCGAATAGTTGAGACCAAACAGCAGGAAGCCGAGCCAGGTCGCTACGCCGACCACCACCATTTCCAGCACCTTTCCGCGGATATAGTTGGTGATTTGCTGATTCATCTCTTTCCATACCTGCCCAGCCAGCCCGCGGTTACGCGGCAGCACCCGGCGCACGGCGTTCAGCATCTGTCCTTTATCTTTGATCAGGAAGAACACCATCAATGGGACAAGAACAAGATAGACCGCCAGGGTCAGCAATCCAACCAGTGAGGCTAACGAATATTTCACCACCGAATCGCCCATGGTGAGCATTCGCGAGCGCATATTTTCCGCCATCGCATCAATGATGCCTGCATCCATCAGCGCCGGGTAACGTCGTGGCAAGGTGGCGGCAAAATCAGACAATTTATTGAGCATGCCGGGCATGTCGCGGATCAGGTAAATTCCCTGCTGCCACGCAACGGGCATCACCACAAAGGCCATCAGCAGTAAAATACCGACAAACACCACCAGCACAATCGATGTCGCCCAACGCCGGGAACAACCAATATGTTCCAGCCGCACTGTCGGCCATTCAAGCAGGTACGCCAGCACAATGGCGACCAGCAGCGGCGCCAAAAGGCCGCTAAAGAAAAACAGGATGCCAAAACCGGCAACAAGAATAATCAGCAGGGCGATGGCTTCGGGGTCGCTAAAGCGGCGACGATACCATTGCATCAACATTTCGAGCATAAAACCCTTCCATGAACCCAATAGCGGGATTGCGATCCCGAATTGTATCGAAATGTCACAAAAAAGACTTCGCTTTTTATGGCTGATTACGCAAAGTGAAAAGACATTTTTCCTGGGTGTTCATCGTCAGGTTTCGCAGTTACACTCCGTAAGCTTGCGGAGTGTGAACGATACTTCACAGCATCGGTCAAATGGCTATCTCAAAAAAGAATACAGGACAGAGGTTATGTTCAGGCAGTTGAAAAAAAACCTGGTTGCTACCCTCATTGCCGCACTGACTATCGGTCAGGTTGCGCCCGCATTTGCTGATACTGCGGACACCCTGCCTGATATGGGAACGTCGGCAGGCAGTACGCTTTCCATAGGACAGGAAATGCAGATGGGCGATTATTACGTACGCCAACTGCGCGGCAGTGCGCCATTAATTAACGATCCATTGCTCACCCAATACATTAATGCGCTGGGGATGCGTCTGGTCTCGCACGCCGACTCGGTAAAAACGCCCTTCACCTTCTTTTTGATTAACAACGATGAAATCAACGCCTTTGCTTTCTTTGGCGGCAACGTTGTCCTGCACTCTGCACTATTTCGCTATTCCGACAACGAAAGCCAGCTGGCATCGGTTATGGCGCACGAAATTTCCCACGTTACGCAGCGTCACCTGGCGCGTGCCATGGAAGATCAGAAACGCAGCGCGCCACTAACGTGGGTTGGTGCGTTAGGTTCAATTTTATTAGCAATGGCCAGCCCGCAGGCGGGTATGGCGGCGCTGACCGGTACGCTGGCGGGTACACGTCAGGGAATGATCAGCTTTACGCAGCAAAACGAACAGGAAGCAGACCGCATCGGTATTCAGGTACTGCAACGCTCGGGATTCGATCCCCAAGCCATGCCAACGTTCCTGGAAAAACTGCTCGACCAGGCTCGTTACTCTTCGCGTCCGCCGGAAATTTTGCTGACTCACCCCCTGCCGGAAAGCCGTCTGTCTGATGCCCGTAACCGCGCCAACCAGATGCGCCCGGTGGTCGTCCAGTCGTCAGAAGATTTTTATCTGGCTAAGGCACGAACCTTGGGCATGTACAACTCTGGTCGTAACCAGTTGACCGATGACCTGCTGAGTAACTGGTCGAAAGGCAACGTACGTGAGCAACGTGCGGCCCAGTATGGCCGGGCATTGCAGGCGATGGAAGCCAGTAAATATGACGAGGCGCGTAAAGCGCTGCAACCGCTGCTGGCGGCAGATCCTAACAATGCCTGGTATCTCGACCTGGCAACGGATATCGATCTCGGCCAGAAGAAAACCAGTGATGCCATTAACCGCCTGAAAAACGCCCGCGACCTGCGCACTAACCCGGTTCTGCAGCTCAACCTGGCGAATGCCTATTTACAGGGTGGACAAGCCAAAGAGGCGGCGACCATCCTGAATCGCTATACGTTTAACCATAAAGATGACCCTAACGGCTGGGATCTGTTAGCGCAAACGGAAGCCAACCTGAGCAACCGCGATCAGGAGCTGGCGGCGCGCGCGGAGGGGTATGCCCTCGCGGGACGTCTGGATCAGGCTATTTCGATGCTCAGCAGCGCAAGTTCTCAGGTGAAACTGGGTAGCCAGCAGCAGGCCAGATACGATGCCCGTATTGACCAGCTACGCCAGCTGCAAGAACGCTTTAAACCGTACACGAAGATGTAATTATCGAACCTTTGCCGGATGGCGACGCTGTAGCGTCTTATCCGGCCTACGTCAGACGCAATATGTAGGCCGGATAAGGTCTTTTGGCCGCCATCCGGCAGTATTGTTATGCAAGGAGAAGTCATGTCAGACGCGATTAAAATCTACCATAACCCACGCTGCTCCAAGAGCCGTGAAACGCTGGAATTACTGAAGTCCAACGGCGTGGACCCGGAAGTGATGTTGTATCTGGAAACGCCGACTGATGCAGCAACCCTGCGTGAACTGCTGCAAATGCTCGGTATGTCCAGCGCGCGTGAACTGATGCGCCAGAAAGAGGATCTCTATAAATCGCTTAACCTGGCGGACAAAAATCTGAGTGAAGATGTGCTGATTCAGGCAATGGTGGAAAACCCGAAACTGATGGAGCGCCCGATTGTGGTTGCCAAAGGTCAGGCTCGAATTGGACGCCCGCCTGAGCAGGTACTGGAAATCGTCGGTTAACCTGCAACCTGCCGCAGTCTTCTCGGCTGCGGCGCTTACAGCTTCAGAATTTCTTTTACGAACGGAATGGTCAGCTTACGCTGGGCGGTGATCGACGCATGATCTAACTGATCCAACGTCATAAACAGCGTTCGCATTTCACGATCCAGACGCTTCAGCAGAAAACGTCCCACATCTTCCGGCAGTTCAAATCCACGAAGTCTGGCGCGTAATTGCAACGCCTGCAGCTTATCTTCATCGGAAAGCGGTTGTAGCTTGTAGATTTGCCCCCAGTCCAGGCGTGAGGCGAGATCCGGCAACCCCAGATTCAGCTGTCTTGGCGGACGATCGCCGGTGATCAGCAAGCGCGTTTTCCCCGACTCCAGGATACGGTTGTAGAGATCAAAGATCGCCATTTCCCACAGCGAATCACCGGCCACACATTCGATGTTATCAATGCAAACCAGCGATAAATGCTCCATCCCGTCGAGCACCTCGGGGACGAACCAGGTGCGTTTGTCGAGCGGCACGTAGCCTACCGCATCGCCGCGCGCGGAGAGTTCCGCACAGGCTGCATGCAGCAAATGACTACGGCCAGCGCCTTCACGCGACCAGAGATAAATATACCCGCTATGTTCCTGACGCAGCACGTTTTGCAGTGCAGCCAGTAAAGAGGAGTTATCCCCCGGCCAGAAACTTGCGAAAGTTTCGTCGTCAGGAAGATAAAGTGGCAAAGAGAGCTGTGCCGGTGTGTTCAGAGATACCTCAACCCAGGATTTCATAAAATCGCGTTGAGTTTAACACAGAAATACGTCGCGATAGAACCGGGCAGCGCTGCCGCCCGGTCAGAGATTTACTGTTGCGGACTGTCTGCATCTTTCGCGTCAAGCACAACTTCTTCCGGACGCAGCAGGCTGATAACTTTGAAAATCAGGCTCAGACAGACACCAACGATGGTCGCCAGCGCCATGCCTTTCAGCTCTGCGGCACCGATGTGAACTTTCGCGCCACTTACGCCGATGATCAAAATAACCGAGGTCAGGATCAGGTTCTGCGCCTTGTTATAGTCAACCTTCGACTCGATCAGTACGCGAATACCAGAAGCACCAATCACACCGTACAGCAGCAGCGATACGCCGCCCATAACCGGCAGTGGAATGATTTGGATCGCTGCAGCCAGTTTACCCACGCAGGAGAGCAGAATGGCGAAAATTGCCGCACCGCCGATAACCCAGGTACTGTAAACGCGGGTGATCGCCATTACGCCGATGTTTTCGCCGTACGTGGTGTTCGGCGTAGAGCCGAAGAAACCAGAGATTACCGTAGACAGACCGTTGGCAAACATAGAACGATGCAGGCCAGGATCGCGAATCAAATCTTTTTTCACGATATTTGCCGTTACCACCAGGTGCCCGACGTGTTCAGCGATGACCACCAGCGCTGCTGGCAGGATGGTCAGAATGGCAACCCATTCAAAACGCGGCGTGTAAAACGTCGGCAGCGCGAACCAGTGGGCCTGCGCAATCGGCGTAGTGTCCACAACGCCCATCACGAAGGAGAGCGCATAACCGGCCAGCACCCCGATCAGAATCGGGATAATCGCCATAAAACCGCGGAACAATACGGAACCAAAGACCGTTACCGCCAGCGTTACCATAGAAATGATGATGGTTTTTGAATCCGGTAATTGCCCCTCAGCAGGCAGTAACCCCGCCATACCCGCAGCAACGCCAGCCAGCTCCAGACCGATGACTGCAACGATTGCGCCCATCGCCGCAGGCGGGAACATGACATCCAGCCAGCCGGTTCCTGCCTTCTTAACAATGAAAGAAACCAGGCAGAACAGGACGCCACACATAATGAAACCGCCCAGCGCCACTTCATACCCTAACGGCAGCAGCAGCAGTACCGGGGAAATAAAGGCAAAGCTGGAACCCAGATATGCGGGAATTTTACCCTTACAAATAAAGAGATACAGCAACGTACCAATGCCGTTAAACAGCAGAACGGTAGCCGGGTTGATGTGGAACAGGACTGGCACCAGTACCGTTGCGCCAAACATGGCGAACAGGTGTTGCAAACTAAGCGGGATTGTCTGTAAAAGCGGCGGTCTTTCACTCACCCCGATAGCACGGCGCGTCATAGTGTTTTCCTCTGAGTGTTGTTTGTTATTAGCCATTGGGTTGTTTTATTCAAAAAAAAGCCGACTCTTAAAGTCGGCTTCTTTTCACTTATTCGTTTACTTAGTACCAAAAATCTTATCGCCGGCATCGCCGAGCCCCGGAATAATGTATCCGTGCTCGTTCAGTCCCTGATCGATGGAAGCGGTGTACAGCTCCACATCCGGGTGCGCTTTTTCCAGTGCCGCGATACCTTCCGGTGCCGCAACCAGGACCAGCACTTTAATGCTGGTGCAGCCTGCATTTTTCAGCAGATCGATAGTGGCGATAACAGAGCCGCCGGTTGCCAGCATTGGGTCAACGATCAGCGCCATACGCTCATCGATGTTAGAAACCAGCTTCTGGAAATACGGAACCGGCTCCAGCGTCTCTTCGTTACGGTACATACCAACAACGCTGATACGCGCGCTCGGAACGTTTTCCAGAACACCTTCCATCATGCCCAGGCCCGCACGCAGGATAGGCACAACGGTGATTTTTTTGCCTTTGATTTGGTCAACTTCAACTGGACCGTTCCAGCCTTCAATGGTCACCTTTTCGGTTTCCAGACCAGCGGTTGCTTCATAAGTCAGCAGGCTGCCAACTTCCGAGGCGAGTTCACGAAAGCGTTTAGTGCTGATGTCGTTTTCACGCATCAGTCCCAGCTTGTGTTTGACGAGTGGGTGTTTGACTTCCACGATCTTCATACTCTTCTCCTTTCCTCAGACGAATGGCAACCACAAAAAAAATCGCCGGATTATACCGCTTTTCCTCTCTGGCGCAACACTGCATACGCTTGATATGGATCAACCAAAGTCATTTGCGTCTGAATGATGAGTATAAAACAAGCCCCGCACTGATGGCGGGGCTTGCTGTCAATACCATGAATTTTAAAGATATTCAGCATTGGTCTGGATGACTTTTTGATACCACGAAAAAGATTTTTTAGGCGAGCGCGTTAATGTCCCGCTACCATCATTATTTTTATCGACATAGATAAACCCGTAGCGTTTTTTCATCTCTCCCGTCCCGGCCGAGACTAAATCAATGCAGCCCCACGGGGTATATCCCATCAGATCCACGCCATCTTCCACCACCGCCTTTTTCATCTCACGTATGTGGGCGGCAAGGTAGTCGATACGGTACTGGTCGTTAACTGTACCATCGTCCTCGCGCACATCAATGGCGCCAAATCCATTCTCCACAATAAATAGTGGCAGCTGATAATGATCCCAGAACCAGTTCAGTGAATAACGCAGGCCAACCGGATCAATCTGCCAGCCCCAGTCCGATTTCTGCACGTACGGGTTGGAAACCAGGCTTTTCGACTCGTCGTAATCCAGCTGTGGGTTGTCCGCCGTTGCCTGGGTTGCGAAAGACATATAATAGCTAAAGCCGATGTAATCAACGCAGCCCTCGGTCAGCGCCTGACGGTCTTCCTCGGTGATATCCAGTTCAAAGCCACGACGGGCAAAGTAGTTGAGAAGATGCTGCGGGTATTTGCCGCGCACATGGACGTCAGTAAACCAGTAACGCCGGTGCATGGCATTCATCGCCATCATCATATCGTCTGGCGCGCAGGTCAGCGGATAGATAGGACACATGGCAATCATGCACCCTATCTGTAATTCCGGGTTAATCTCACGCGCGACCTTTACCGCCAGCGCGCTTGCCACCAGCTCATAGTGCGCCGCCTGGTACATGACCGGCTCGCGGTCTTCGCCGGGCTGGTATTTCAGACCTGAGTTAGTAAAGGGCGCGAAATCTTCGTGATAATTTGCCTGGTTGTTAATCTCATTAAACGTCATCCAGTACTTCACTTTGTGCTGGTAACGAGTGAATACCATCCTGGCAAAACGGACAAAGAAATCGATAAGCTTGCGGTTGCGCCAGCCGCCGTACTCCATCACCAGATGGTAAGGCATCTCAAAATGCGACAGCGTAATCACCGGCTCAATGCCATATTTCAGGCATTCGTCAAACAGGTCATCATAGAACTGTAGGCCAGCCTCATTGGGTTGTTCTTCATCGCCTAAGGGGAAAATACGTGTCCAGGCAATAGAGGTGCGAAAGCATTTAAACCCCATTTCGGCAAACAGCTTTATGTCGTCTTTATAGCGATGATAAAAATCGATGGCCTCGTGGTTAGGGTAATTTTTACCGGCAATCACACCGTCGGTAATTTCACGCGCCACACCATGCGCTCCCGCGGTCATGACATCAGCAACGCTGACGCCTTTTCCGCCCTCCTGCCAGCCACCTTCCAGTTGATGAGCCGCGACAGCACCACCCCACATGAATTCTGCTTTAAATCCTGACATACCCTTCCCCTATCGTGATGACTCTGCGCAAAACGCTGTTGATGAGGTCCGCAACAGAAAACAGAAACCGGTTTCAGTAAGATACTGTGCATTCGGCTAACAGGATTCAAGCACAAGACTGTACCCGGTTTCATTTTCGTGGCGCAGCTCAAACAAATAGATAAATGATTGTAAAATGCTGAAAAAACCAGCAGATAAAACTTGATGCAGAGCAGGCTCGCAAACGTTTGCTTTCCCTGTTAGAATTGCGCCGAATTTAACTTTTACTGCAAGTAAACATGTGGGGAAGCAGGCAGTGACCGATAAAACCTCTCTTAGCTACAAAGATGCCGGTGTTGATATTGATGCAGGTAATGCTCTGGTTGATCGAATCAAAGGCGTAGTAAAGAAAACGCGTCGTCCGGAAGTTATGGGTGGTCTGGGTGGCTTCGGTGCGCTGTGCGCATTGCCGCAAAAATATCGTGAACCGGTACTGGTTTCCGGCACTGATGGCGTTGGTACAAAACTGCGTCTGGCGATGGATCTGAAACGCCACGACACTATCGGCATTGACCTCGTCGCAATGTGCGTCAACGACCTCGTGGTTCAGGGCGCTGAGCCGCTGTTCTTCCTCGACTACTATGCGACCGGCAAACTGGATGTGGACACCGCAGCCAGCGTCATTAACGGGATTGCCGAAGGCTGCCTGCAGTCTGGCTGTGCGCTGGTCGGTGGGGAAACAGCTGAAATGCCGGGGATGTACCACGGCGAAGATTACGACGTGGCAGGTTTCTGCGTTGGCGTCGTCGAAAAATCAGAGATTATCGACGGTTCAAAAGTGGCTGACGGTGACGTACTGGTTGCGCTCGGCTCCAGCGGCCCGCACTCCAACGGTTACTCTCTGGTGCGTAAAATTGTAGAAGTCAGCGGTTGTGACCCAGAAACCACCGAGCTTGAAGGCAAGCCGCTGGCCGATCACTTACTGGCCCCTACCCGCATTTACGTGAAATCCATTCTGGAACTGATCGAGAAGGTTGATGTGCACGCCATTGCCCACCTGACCGGCGGCGGCTTCTGGGAAAATATTCCACGCGTTCTGCCAGACAATACGCAGGCCGTGATCGACGAGTCTTCATGGCAGTGGCCAGCCGTCTTCAACTGGCTGCAAACGGCGGGTAATGTCAGCCAGCATGAGATGTATCGCACCTTTAACTGCGGCGTAGGTATGGTTATCGCCCTGCCAGCTCCGGAAGTGGACAAAGCCCTTGCTTTGCTCAATGAGAAAGGTGAAAACGCATGGAAAATCGGTATCATCAAAGCTTCTGATTCCGAACAGCGTGTGGTCATTGAATGAAAAACATTGTGGTGCTCATTTCCGGCAACGGAAGCAATTTGCAGGCGATAATCGACGCCTGCGAACAGAAAAAAATCAATGGCACCATACGTGCAGTATTCAGTAACAAGGCCGATGCGTTCGGCCTTGAACGCGCACGCGAAGCGAATATTCCGGCGCACTCGCTGGAAGCCGCCCAGTTTGCCAGTCGCGAAGCATTCGACCGCCAACTGATTCAAGAGATTGACGCCTATGCACCCGATGTCGTGGTGCTGGCCGGTTATATGCGCATCCTCAGCCCGGCGTTTGTCGCTCACTATGCTGAACGATTGCTGAATATCCACCCGTCTTTATTGCCGAAATATCCCGGCCTGCACACGCACCGTCAGGTTCTGGAAAACGGCGATGAAGAACATGGCACCTCCGTCCACTTCGTCACCGATGAACTGGACGGCGGACCGGTTATTCTCCAGGCCAAGGTTCCGGTATTTGAAGGCGACAGCGAAGATGATGTCACGGCACGAGTCCAGGCTCAGGAGCATACCATTTACCCACTGGTGGTAAGCTGGTTTACCGATGGTCGCCTGAAGATGCGTGATAACGCTGCATGGCTGGACGGCGTTCGTCTGCCGCCACAAGGCTACGCCGCCGACGAATAATAAAATTCAACCTGTAAGCCGGATCTCACCATCCGGTCTACAGGCATAACTACCTTTTCCGGTTAATACTACCGGTATTCATCTACGCTCCCCCTTTCTCTTTGCTATCAGACGGTTTATTGTCATATTTTTCTGGCACAGTTGGACATCTGAGAGCAATGCTCGCCATAATAAATCGGTAGTGTCCCGTGAATGAAACGGAGTAAAAGTGGTAATGGGTCAGGAAAAGCTATACATCGAGAAAGAACTCAGCTGGTTAGCGTTCAACGAACGTGTACTCCAGGAAGCTGCTGATAAGTCAAACCCGTTGATCGAACGGATGCGTTTCTTAGGCATCTATTCCAATAATCTCGACGAGTTTTATAAGGTTCGTTTTGCCGAACTGAAGCGCCGAATCATTATTAGCGAAGAACAGGGTTCAAACTCTCACTCCCGCCATTTGTTAGGCAAAATCCAGGCCCGCGTATTAAAAGCCGATCAGGAATTTGACGGCCTGTACAACGAGTTGCTGTTGGAAATGGCGCGCAATCAGATTTTCTTAATCAACGAACGCCAGTTGTCGGTCAATCAGCAAAGCTGGTTGCGTCATTACTTCAAGCAATATCTTCGCCAGCACATCACGCCGATCCTGATTAACCGCGAGACGGATTTAGTCCAGTTTTTGAAAGATGACTACACCTATCTGGCGGTAGAAATTATCCGTGGTGATACGATCCGCTACGCGCTGCTGGAAATCCCTTCCGACAAGGTTCCCCGTTTTGTGAATCTGCCGCCGGAAACCCCGCGCCGTCGCAAACCGATGATCCTGCTGGACAACATCTTACGTTACTGCCTTGACGACATTTTCAAAGGGTTCTTTGACTACGACGCACTGAACGCCTATTCGATGAAAATGACCCGTGACGCCGAATACGATTTGGTGCATGAGATGGAATCGAGCCTGATGGAGCTGATGTCATCCAGCCTGAAACAGCGTCTGACCGCAGAACCTGTACGTTTTGTCTATCAGCGAGACATGCCCAATGCGCTGGTCGAAGTACTGCGTGAAAAACTGACAATTTCTCGCTATGACTCGATTGTTCCCGGCGGGCGTTATCATAACTTCAAAGACTTTATTAACTTCCCTAACGTTGGCAAAGCTAACCTGGTGAACAAACCGCTGCCGCGTCTGCGCCATATCTGGTTCGACAATGAGAAGTTTCGTAACGGCTTTGACGCCGTTCGTGAACGCGACGTGCTGCTGTATTACCCCTATCACACCTTTGAGCACGTTCTTGAACTGCTGCGCCAGGCCTCTTTCGACCCGAGCGTGCTGGCTATAAAGATCAACATCTACCGTGTGGCAAAAGATTCACGCATTATTGATTCAATGATCCATGCCGCGCACAACGGTAAGAAAGTTACCGTGGTGGTGGAATTGCAGGCCCGCTTCGATGAAGAAGCCAACATCCATTGGGCCAAGCGTCTAACCGAAGCAGGCGTTCACGTCATCTTCTCCGCGCCAGGCCTGAAAATTCACGCCAAACTGTTCCTTATCTCGCGTAAAGAAGGTGATGAAGTCGTGCGCTATGCGCATATCGGGACGGGGAACTTCAACGAAAAAACGGCACGCCTGTATACCGACTACTCATTGCTGACCGCAGATTCGCGCATTACCAACGAAGTGCGTCGGGTGTTTAACTTCATCGAGAATCCGTATCGCCCGGTGACGTTCGATTATCTGCTGGTTTCCCCGCAGAACTCACGCCGTCTGCTGTACGCAATGATCGACAAAGAAATCGCCAACGCGCAGCAAGGACTGCCTTCCGGCATTACGCTAAAACTGAATAACCTGGTCGATAAAGGTCTGGTTGACCGCCTCTATGCGGCCTCAAGTTCAGGCGTGCCGGTCAATTTGTTGATTCGCGGAATGTGCTCGCTCATCCCGAATCTGGAAGGTATCAGCGACAATATTCGCGTTATCAGCATCGTTGATCGCTATCTTGAACATGACCGGGTCTATATCTTCGAGAACGGGGGTGACAAGCAGGTGTATCTCTCCTCCGCTGACTGGATGACAAGAAACATCGACTATCGTATCGAAGTTGCCACACCGCTTCTTGACCCGCGCCTTAAGCAACGCGTGCTGGATATTATCGATATCCTGTTCAGCGACACGGTGAAAGCCCGCTTTATTGATAAAGAACTGAGTAATCGCTACGTACCGCGCGGAAACCGCCGTAAGGTTCAGTCACAATTGGCGATTTACGATTACATCAAATCACTCGAGCAACCTGACTAAAGATATGCCAATACACGACAAGACTCCACGACCGCAGGAATTTGCTGCGGTCGACCTTGGTTCAAACAGTTTCCATATGGTCATTGCCCGTGTGGTCGATGGCGCAATGCAAATTATTGGGCGACTGAAACAACGCGTACATCTGGCGGATGGCCTCGGCGAAGATAACAAGCTGAGCGAAGAGGCCATGGAGCGCGGGCTAAGCTGTTTATCACTGTTCGCCGAACGTTTGCAGGGGTTTCCTCCATCAAGCGTATGTATCGTGGGAACCCATACTTTGCGTCAGGCACTGAATGCGACTGATTTTCTCAAGCGAGCGGAAAAAGTCATCCCCTACCCAATTGAGATTATTTCCGGCAACGAAGAAGCCCGATTGATCTTTATGGGCGTTGAACATACGCAGCCGGAAAAAGGTCGCAAGCTGGTTATCGATATCGGCGGCGGCTCAACCGAATTAGTGATCGGCGAGGATTTCGAGCCTAAACTGGTCGAAAGCCGCCGCATGGGCTGCGTCAGTTTTGCTCAGATGTATTTCCCAGGCGGTGTAATTAACCGTGAAAATTTCCAGCGTGCCCGCATGGCGGCTGCGCAAAAGCTCGAAACCTTAACCTGGCAGTTTCGCATTCAGGGCTGGAACGTTGCGCTGGGCGCATCGGGCACCATTAAAGCAGCCCATGAAGTGCTGCTGGAGATGGGTGAAAAAGACGGTTTTATCACCCCCGAACGTCTGGACAAGCTGACATCTGAAGTGCTGAAGCACGCGTCATTTGATGCGCTCAGCTTGCCGGGGTTGTCAGAAGAAAGAAAAGCAGTGTTTGTACCCGGACTCGCGATTCTGTGCGGCGTTTTTGACGCGTTAGCTATTCGCGAACTTCGCCTTTCTGATGGTGCGTTACGTGAAGGCGTGCTGTACGAGATGGAAGGCCGTTTTCGCCACCAGGACGTTCGTAGCCGTACCGCCAGCAGCCTGGCAAACCAGTACAACATTGACAGCGAACAGGCCCGGCGCGTACTGGAAACGACGATGCAAATGTACGACCAGTGGCATACGCAGCAGCCAAAGCTGGCCAATCCCCAACTGGAAGCGTTACTGCGTTGGGCAGCAATGCTGCATGAGGTTGGGCTGAACATCAACCACAGCGGTCTGCATCGCCACTCTGCGTATATCTTACAAAACAGCGATCTACCTGGTTTCAATCAGGAACAACAGCTGATGATGGCAACATTAGTTCGTTATCATCGCAAAGCGATTAAGCTCGACGACTTGCCCCGCTTTACGCTGTTTAAGAAGAAACAGTTTCTGCCGTTAATTCAGCTGCTGCGCCTAGGCGTGCTATTGAATAATCAGCGTCAGGCGACCACCACGCCGCCGACTTTGACCCTGATAACCGACGACAGCCACTGGACCTTACGCTTCCCGCATGACTGGTTTAGCCAAAATGCGCTGGTGCTGCTCGATCTGGAGAAAGAGCAGCAATACTGGGAAGCCGTAACAGGCTGGCGACTCAAAATTGAAGAAGAGAGCTCACCCGATATCGCCGCATAAGATCTCAGCAGGTGTCAGTTCATCTGGCACCTGTTTTTCCAAGGTTTCGTTCAACGGCAGTGGCTCACCAATCAGATACCCCTGCATGTAATCAATCCCCAGCGAAATCACCGCACTGCGTATTTCCTCGCTTTCGACGTACTCCGCAACCACCAGCATTCTTTTCATCCGCGCCAGATGGCAAATAGAGGCCACGATTTGGTAGTCGAGGCTGTTCGAAACAATATTGCGAATAAAGCTACCGTCAATTTTCAGGATATCGGCATTCACATTTTTCAGCCGCGCATAGCTGGCATATCCAGTACCAAAATCATCAATCGCAATCTGACAGCCCAGTGATTGCAGTTGCAGCAACGTTGCCTGTGCCTGTTCCGCATTGGTCAAGGCATTGCTTTCCGTCACTTCAAAGATAAGTTGCCATGCTTCAACCTTGTACTTATTCAGTAACTGATTGATGTCATTAGGAAGTCGCGCGCGACATACTGAGGTGGGTGATAAGTTGATAGCAAACCGGTGGGCGGGCATTTTTTCCCGATTCTGCGCCATAAATTTCAGCGTATTTTCAATCACCCACAGATCGATACGGGAGGACAAACCAAACTCATGGGCTACCGGCAAGAAGCTATCAGGGGCGATAGTTTCACCGTCATCCCCCTCAAGCCGCAGCAGGATTTCGTGATAAACGTCGCCACGTACGCCAAAAATCGGCTGCGCCTTCAGGAAAAAGCGATTGTTCTCCAGCGCCTGCTGAATACGGTTCATCATCGCAACTTTATCTTTCAGGTCACGTTGCAGGTGCATCACACCACGCCGCTGCAAATTCTCTGGTGAATTGGTTGCCAGCGATAATTCGGCAATGGTACTTAACTCTCCCAGCAACAAATAGATATGGTTAACAGGAGAACGGACATAGCAAAAGCTGATCCCAACCTGCGGTTGCAAAGGCATACCGTCCCAGACAAAACGAAACTGCTTGATATGCCTGTCCAGTGCTTCAATGCGTTCCTGGTGTTGCTCAGTGTTAAAACGCAGGATTAAATCATTACCCGATAATTGATAGACATGCTCATCCTGTTCAAGCAGCGGCGTTATCCACTGAGCCAGTTTTTGCTTGTACTGGATACGCAGCATAATGCCGTAATTTTTTACCAGCAGTTCCATGCCCGGGACACCCAAAAAGCAAAGCACTGACCATGGCGAGTTTTTCAAATCCCGGTTCAAAGCGCGCAAATTCGGAATATGCACCATAGGGTCAAAGAAGGCCAGGCGATGGTTGCGCCGGGTAACAAACCGTTGACGTGTTGCCAGTACGGCAATGAAATTCACAATGAAAGAAAAAACCAGATAACTTGATGAGGTAATGGCAAGCTGCGTATCGTAACCCGAATACCATGGCATATAGCGCTGATAATAATGAATTGCGGTAATAAGTACGACCGCCCATATCAACGAAATAAATTTATACCCGTAACGCATTGCCCCCCACAGCATGACAGGCAGTAACAGTGACAATGTATAATTCGTGCTGAATATTGAGCTTTGTTCATTGAGCGGCATACACAACATTGCCATTAGCACAGTCAATATAATCAACCAGACCGCAAACTCTGTTTTAGTCACTTTGGTATCAAACTGCTGCTTTAACTGAGAAAAATAGCCTCTCAGATGCAAGGGGTTGCGAATTGTTCGAATGATGAAATAACACAGCGGCACACCTACAAGATTCCCTGCGAGTATGGACTGATAGTTGATCAATGTGCCTGTATTGAAGGGCATAACGCCCACCATGCCAGATTTGCTTTCATAAACACCCACAAATGCGGCAAACTGAAAGAGTATCAGAAACAGCGTAGCCGGGCAGAAGACCTGCCAGAACATACGCTGAAACAGCAGGTGAGAGTCGCCGTGGGAAACATTGTTTCGTCGGGGAGCAAATACTTTATATCCTCCCCAGCTAAGCACGATCGTAACTATAAAGTGCGAAATTATTGAAAGTGTTTCAAATAACCCGACCTGCGGATATTTGTACCAGATAATGGAAATGATAATTCCTGGCAATGCCGCCCAGCCAAAAAAAAGCATCAGGCTAATCATCAGCGCTAAAGGCAGATAGAAAAGAATTACGGTCCCCGTACTAATATGGGCGTAGGTAGTAGCAGTGCTCAATACAGGCAACAACAAAGAAGGTAAGATGAGAGGTAATGCCCACCATCTGTCTCTAATACCAATATAATTTTTATTGAGTTTCATAGATGCTCAGTAGAATCCCGCACATCCTGTAGTGGGTATTCAGACAGGCATCCCACCTGACCTTAAAACGATAGAATAAAATACATCACAATGATTCATCGATTTTAGTTGTCAACAAAGTGTGATGTTTGATACATATCAAAAAAAATAGCCCTCATTCATCAATTATTACTCTTTTCATTATTTTTTATCGTTAATACATTATTCATGCAAATAATAATATTAATTTCCATAACATAAGAAGATAAAACAACTGAAGCAATTTTACATAAGGAAGAATTGACCATTCCCTCCCAATGTGCCTTAATGTGAGTATCGCCCTCAGTTGGGTACACTACAAGGAACCTTTTGTGAGCCAGGTTACCAGCCTACGCAAACGACACCGATTTAACAGTCGCATGATCCGGATCGTACTGCTTATCAGCTTTCTCTTCTTCTTCGGACGCTTCGTCTACTCCGCCATTGGTGCGTGGCATCACCACCAGGACAAAAAAGAATCTCAGCAGACTACTCAGCCGCAACAGACATCTCCTGCACAAACCGACGTACATTGATCGCTCGCGCCTGTGATATCCCCAGCATTAAGATTCCTTACCGGATGGCTAATCGCCTGGCATTTAACCATCCGGTAAGGGATTTGAGTGATGAAACTTAACACACGTCCCCTACCACTCTCGCTGAATTATCGGATAATCGGCCGTATTTTTCGCACAAATACACAATCTTTTCATCCCACTTCACCGCACCATTCGCGCTGATTTTTTTACGTTCCGGTTTAACGAACATAAAAAAGACAAACAGTGCTCAAATAAATGCTAATTAATATCATCAGCAAATATCACTGACGAAAATATTTATATTTCGCATGAAATTAAATAGTTATTTGAATTGTTATCATTTTAAATGAAATAGGGTAATACCATGAGTGGTTTTTTATTATTCCCGAAAATAAGAAGCGGTCTTGAGTGGATCTCCGGGCACAGCGATGCAGTCATTCAATTCGGCTGGAATATCGTTGCCGCCGTGATCTTATTGTTTGTCGGTAAATTTATCGCTCGCCTGCTCTCTCGTGGGCTGGAAAAGTTACTGCTTAAACGTAAAGTCGACAGAACCATCATTCAGTTCTTCACCGCGCTGGTACGTTACATCACCCTCGCTTTTTTCGTCGTCGCTGCGTTGGGCCGCATCGGTATTGAAACATCCTCCATTATTGCCGTCATCGGTGCCGCCGGACTCGCTATTGGCCTCGCGCTACAAGGCTCGCTTTCCAACTTTGCCGCTGGTGTATTACTGGTTTCTCTGCGGCCCTTTCGCGCCGGGGAAGTGGTACAGATTGGTGCAGTCACCGGAACAGTGGAAAAGGTGCACATTTTCTCCACTACCCTGCTCACCGCCGACAGCAAAGAAGTTGTGATTCCAAATGGTAAGATCATCGCTGACAACATCATTAACTATTCCCGTCACCCTTTTCGCCGTATCGATCTGGTAATTGGTGTAGGCTACCAGAGCCGAATAGCAGACGTTAAGCGCGTGATTAACCATATCATCGAGCAGGACAGTCGCATCGATAAGCAACGTGGAGTAACCGTTCGTCTGGGCGAACTGGGCGCTTCAGCGTTGAATTTTTACGTGCGCGTATGGGTGCCCAACATCGAGTACTGGAACACCTATTACGATCTGCTGGAAAACATTAAAGAGGCGCTGGACGCCAACCATATTGACCTGCCCTATCCACAGATGGATGTGCGTATTCAGAATGTCGCACCTCAGCATCAGCCTCAACTGCAACTGGTCGATTAGCGTACTATCCGACAGAACATACGCCAGAAGTATTTACTGAAGTATTTGCTGAAATGCGTGCAATAAAAAAACCCTCTGTAAACAGAGGGTTTTTTACATATTACCGGTTCAAAAACCGCTAACGGAAAGGGATATTATTCCCACTCAATGGTAGCCGGCGGCTTACCGCTGATGTCATATACGACACGGGAAATACCGTTCACTTCGTTGATAATGCGGTTGGATACGCGGCCTAAGAAGTCATACGGCAGGTGTGCCCAGTGCGCGGTCATAAAGTCGATGGTTTCAACCGCACGCAGGGAAACAACCCAGTCGTACTTGCGGCCATCGCCCATCACGCCAACGGAACGTACCGGCAGGAACACGGTAAATGCCTGGCTTACCTTGTTGTACAGGTCAGCTTTGTGCAGTTCTTCAATGAAGATAGCATCCGCACGACGCAGCAGGTCGCAGTACTCTTTCTTCACCTCGCCAAGCACACGTACGCCCAGACCCGGTCCCGGGAACGGGTGACGGTACAGCATATCGTACGGCAGGCCCAGCTCCAGACCAATCTTACGCACTTCGTCTTTGAACAGCTCACGCAGCGGCTCAACCAGCCCCATCTTCATCTCTTTCGGCAAACCGCCCACGTTGTGGTGAGATTTGATAACGTGCGCTTTACCCGTGGCAGATGCCGCGGATTCGATCACGTCCGGGTAGATGGTGCCCTGCGCCAGCCACTTAACGTCTTCCAGCTTCAGCGCTTCTTCATCGAATACTTCCACGAATACGCGGCCGATGATTTTACGTTTAGCTTCTGGATCGCTCTCGCCTTTCAGCGCGTCCAGGAAACGTTTTTCGCCTTCCACGTGAACGATGTTCAGGCCGAAGTGGTCGCCGAACATATCCATCACCTGCTGAGCTTCGTTGAGACGCAGCAGACCGTTGTCAACGAACACGCAGGTCAGGTTTTTGCCAATAGCACGGTGCAGCAGCATCGCGGTCACGGAGGAGTCAACGCCGCCGGACAGGCCGAGGATAACTTTATCATTGCCAACCTGCTCACGAATGCGGGCAACGGCGTCATCGATAATTTTTGCCGGCGTCCACAGCGCTTCACACTGGCAGATGTCGCGCACAAAACGCTCCAGCATGCGCATACCCTGACGGGTGTGGGTAACTTCCGGGTGGAACTGCACGCCGTAGAAGCGTTTTTCTTCGTGCGCCATGATAGCGAACGGGCAGCTGTCGGTGCTGGCAACGGTCACGAAACCTTCCGGAATGGCGGTCACTTTGTCGCCGTGGCTCATCCACACGTCCAGCAACGGTTTGCCGTCTGCGGTCAGGGAGTCTTCAATACCGCGGACAAGCGCGCTGTCGGTCTGAACTTCAACCTGCGCATAGCCGAATTCACGTTCGTTAGAACCTTCAACATGACCACCGAGCTGCATTGCCATGGTCTGCATGCCGTAGCACACGCCGAACACCGGCACGCCCGCATTGAAAACGTATTCCGGCGCACGCGGGCTGTTTTCTTCGGTGGTACTTTCCGGACCACCAGAAAGAATGATACCGCTTGGGTTGAATTCGCGAATTTGTGCTTCCGTAACATCCCATGCCCACAGTTCACAGTAGACGCCCAGTTCACGTACGCGACGTGCAACCAGTTGAGTGTACTGCGAGCCGAAATCGAGGATGAGAATGCGATGTTTATGAATATTGTCTGTCATTGACGCTAATTCCGAGGCAAGTGAAACAAATTCGCCCGGCATATAGCCGGGCGCGGAAACTTATCAGGAGCCCATGCGGTAGTTAGGGGACTCTTTGGTGATGGTCACATCGTGAACGTGACTTTCCTGAATACCCGCACCGCTGATGCGTACAAACTCTGCTTTCGTTCGCAGCGCGTCGATAGTACCACAGCCGGTCAGACCCATACAGGAGCGCAGGCCGCCCATCTGCTGGTGAATGATCTCTTTCAGGCGACCTTTATAGGCAACGCGACCTTCGATACCTTCCGGGACCAGTTTGTCAGCGGCGTTATCGCTCTGGAAGTAACGGTCAGAAGATCCTTTGGACATCGCGCCCAGAGAACCCATACCGCGGTAAGATTTGTAAGAACGGCCCTGGTACAGTTCGATTTCGCCCGGGGATTCTTCAGTACCCGCCAGCATGGAGCCAACCATCACTGCGGCAGCACCAGCAGCAATCGCTTTAGCGATGTCGCCGGAGAAACGAATACCGCCGTCGGCGATAACCGGAATACCGGTGCCTTCCAGCGCTTCAACGGCATCAGAAACGGCAGTGATCTGCGGAACACCGACGCCGGTCACGATACGGGTGGTACAGATGGAGCCAGGGCCGATACCCACTTTAACAGCGCTGCAGCCGGCTTCAGCCAGTGCGCGAGCACCTGCGCCCGTAGCAACGTTACCGCCGATGATCTGCAGGTCAGGATATTTAGCGCGAGTTTCACGGATACGCTGCAGAACGCCTTCAGAGTGGCCGTGAGAGGAGTCAATCAGCAGAACGTCTACGCCAGCAGCAACCAGCGCGTCTACACGCTCTTCGTTACCTGCGCCAGCACCTACCGCTGCACCAACGCGCAGACGACCATGCTCGTCTTTACAGGCGTTAGGTTTACGTTCTGCTTTCTGGAAATCTTTTACGGTGATCATGCCGAGCAGGTGGAAGCTGTCATCAACAACCAGCGCTTTCTCAACGCGTTTTTCGTGCATTTTGGCAAAAACGACATCGCGCGCTTCGCCTTCACGAACGGTCACCAGACGCTCTTTTGGCGTCATATATACGCTAACCGGCTGGTTCAGGTCAGTCACAAAACGCACGTCACGGCCGGTGATGATGCCGACCAGTTCGTTATCTTCAGTCACTACCGGGTAGCCAGCAAAGCCGTTACGCTCGGTCAGTTCTTTCACTTCGCGCAGAGTAGTGGTTGGCAGTACGGTCTGAGGGTCAGTTACCACGCCAGATTCGTGTTTCTTCACGCGGCGAACTTCTTCAGCCTGGCGCTCGATGGACATGTTTTTGTGGATAAAACCGATGCCGCCTTCCTGGGCCAGGGCAATTGCCAGGCGCGCTTCCGTCACGGTGTCCATTGCTGCGGAGAGCATAGGAATGTTCAGGCGAATGGTTTTCGTCAACTGGGTGCTGAGGTCAGCAGTATTCGGCAGAACGGTAGAATGAGCGGGAACGAGGAGGACGTCGTCAAACGTCAGGGCTTCTTTTGCGATACGTAGCATGGGCAATATCTCACCTGGGAGGTTATTAAATATTGCCGCGGCATTATACAGAGCGTAACCGATTGCATCCACACTTTTTTGCAAAAAAACCTTGCGCTCCTCTGTGAGCATGTTACTTTCGACTGAATAACTTGCTGATTTAGAATTTGATCCCGCTCACATGTTATCCTCTCAGACCACCTCAATTTTTACCGTAAGCCGCCTAAATCAGACGGTTCGTTTGCTGCTTGAGCAGGAAATGGGACAAGTTTGGATCAGCGGTGAAATCTCGAATTTCACTCAGCCGTCCTCCGGTCACTGGTATTTCACGCTCAAAGATGACATCGCCCAGGTACGCTGCGCGATGTTTCGCAACAGCAATCGACGGGTAACGTTCCGCCCACAGCACGGTCAGCAGGTCCTGGTACGCGCCAACATTACGTTGTACGAACCGCGTGGCGACTACCAGATAATTGTTGAGAGCATGCAGCCAGCTGGTGAAGGCTTGTTGCAGCAAAAATATGAGCAACTCAAAGCCAAACTGCAGGCTGAGGGGCTATTCGATCAGCAGTTCAAAAAATCACTACCCTCTCCGGCTCACTGCGTTGGGGTCATTACCTCGAAAACCGGGGCTGCGCTGCACGACATTCTCCACGTGCTGAAGCGTCGTGACCCATCCCTGCCCGTTATTATCTACCCGACCGCTGTCCAGGGCGACGATGCGCCAGGACAGATCGTTCGCGCCATTGAGCTGGCGAACGCGCGGAGCGAGTGCGATGTGCTTATCGTTGGGCGCGGCGGCGGTTCTCTGGAAGATTTGTGGAGTTTTAACGACGAACGCGTAGCGCGGGCAATCTTTGCCAGCCGCATTCCGGTAGTAAGCGCCGTCGGCCACGAAACAGATGTCACGATTGCCGATTTTATTGCAGATTTACGGGCGCCTACGCCATCAGCTGCGGCGGAAATTGTCAGCCGCAATCAACTGGAACTGCTGCGTCAAATTCAGCATGGCCAGCAGCGTCTGGAGATGGCGATGGACTACTACATCGCCAACCGTACTCGTCGCTTTACCCAGCTTCATCACCGTTTGCAACAGCAACATCCGCAACTGCGTCTGGCCCGTCAGCAGACCGTGCTGGAGCGGCTACGTCAGCGGATGAATTTCGCTCTTGAGAATAAAATTAAGCAGGCCAATCAGCGCCAACAGCGCGTAAATCAACGCCTGAGCCAGCAAAACCCACAGTCGCGCATTTATCGGGCGCAAACCCGTATTCAGCAACTGGAGTACCGTCTGGCAGAGAATATCCGCGCGCGTTTAAGCGCACAGCGAGAACGCTTCGGTAATGTGGTGACGCATCTTGAAGCGGTGAGTCCTCTCTCGACGCTCGCTCGTGGTTATAGCGTCACTACCGCGACGGACGGCAAAGTGCTGAAGCAGACCAAACAGGTAAAAACCGGTGATGTGCTCACTACCCGCCTGTCAGACGGTTGGGTAGAGAGCGAAGTGAAAGGCGTAACGGCGGCAAAGAAAACGCGGAAGAAAAAGTCAGATTAAACCGGCACAAATTCCACACGTTTCTTCGAAATCAGACCATGGCCATTCTGACAGAAGTAATCCACCGCTCCGCAGGCTTTTAACACCTGGAGCGGCTGATGGCACTCCGGACAGCGCGCTTCTAACGGAATATCTTTTTTACAGTTTTCACAGTGTGCCACACCGTTTTGTGGTTCCAGTTCTGCGTGACAATCCGGGCAGGTCATCGACATGGTGACTCCTTTAAATGGCGTTCAATTCTGCGCTAATTTTACCATGATACGCTTAGTGTGAACCACGCAACTGTTGCTGTAGGATCAGTAATCGTTCGACCTCCTCCAGCCTGCACTGCGTCGTGCGACTCACCTCCTGCGGGCTGCGCTCAAACAGACTTTGCGCCCCCAGAATATGTTCCGCCAGACAATGGGCATAAATCGTACCTGGCAGACACCAGCGTTGCACAACATCACCGTCAATCAATTCGAGCACATCGTCGGCACCCCGTCGGTCGTAGCTGATGATACGCCCATCACGCAGATAAAGGCGCAGACCTTTTTGTCCGCCAGTGGGCCCCGCGTATTTATTCAGCCAGATATCCAGCGGTACACCGCTAATCAGCCCTTGCAGATGCGCCTCTCCTTCAGGCGTGGTCAGGTCACCCTGGATGATGTTATGTCCAAGACGGTCTTTAGCGCTCTTCACCTGCAGGGTCATGCTGTCATTACCACCCAGGTAACGCACCGTTTCACGCAGCATGGCCAGTACGTGTGCGCCAATGTCCAGAATCACACCGTCCGGGTGGCGAAGCTCACGCGTATCTGGCTCACCAGTGGCAAAGTTGAGCGCGATCGGCTCTCCTGTAGCGTTAAATCCGCTCGGCTCCTGCAAAAAACCGTCGATTTTAACAACGTCTGAAAAGTGAGAGACAAGTGCCTGTTGTGGGTTATCGCCCTGCCACTGCGTACCGAGTTTTCCCAATGCCAGCTCCATTGCGCCATTGCGCGCCATCCAGTGGTCGAGCGCCAGCACACGGTCGGCAGCGTCGGGTTGCTCCAGCAGCGTTTTCAGTTTTTCAATTTGGGAAAGCGTGGCAACAATCGGTTTTTCAACCACGATTCGTGCGATGGGAGCGGCCAGCGCCTGTTCAAGCACATCGAGATGATGCAGGGATGCGGTGGTGATAAACAGGGTATCAAGCGGTGTTGCAAGAAGTTCAGCGAGCGATGCACAGCGTGTCACACCAGCGGGCTGTTTTGCGGGTTGCACGTCAAATCCCACACAGCACAGGGAATCACCGTAAAGTTTACGCAATGCGGGCAAGTATGCCGTTTCAACGACTGCGCCAAGCCCAACAAACCCTAACAGCATGTTCTCACCTCGTAAATGAATTGGCCGGGACATCACGTCTGCCCCGGCACAATCGAGGTGTTATCAGGCGCTAGTAGCCGGTTTAGTTTGCGTATTCTCCAGCATGCGACGGATCGGCACAATGAGGACGATCAGTACCGCGGCGCAGATAAGCAATGCAATCGAGCAGCGAGCGAAGAGATCCGGCAGCATATCCAGTTGGTCGGCCTTCACATGACCACCAATCAGACCTGCGGCCAGGTTACCCAGCGCGCTGGCGCAGAACCACAGGCCCATCATCTGCCCGCGCATTCTTTCCGGGGCCAGCAGCGTCATGGTCGCCAGACCGATCGGGCTCAGGCACAGCTCACCAAGTGTCAGCATCAGGATACTACCCACCAGCCAGAATGGGGAAACACCTGCACCACCGTTACTGAGAACGTTTTGCGCTGCCAGCATCATCAGACCAAAGCCTGCAGCGGCACAGAGAATACCGATAACGAACTTGGTGATGCTGCTCGGACGAATGTTCATGCTCGCCAGTTTCGGCCACGCCCAGCTGAATACTGGTGCCAGCAGAATGATAAACAGCGCGTTTATCGACTGGAACCAGACCGCCGGGATTTCAAAATCGCCGATCATACGGTTAGTGTAGTCGTTAGCGAACAGGTTGAACGAGGTTGGCTTCTGCTCAAACGCAGACCAGAAGAACGCGGCGGAAACCAGCAGGATAAAGCAGACCAGCAGTCTGGCGCGCTCTTTGCGATTCAGACCAGCAAAGACAAACAGGTAGATAAAATAGAGCGCGACAGAGGCGGCAATCACATACACCAGCATACTGGCAACCGCGACCGGATTTATCACAATCACGCCCTGCGCAATCAGCGTAACGATAACGGCTACGCCGACGGCCAGCGCCAGCAGCCACGCGCCCACACCGTTACGTTTCACTACCGGGCTGTTCCAGGTTGAGTCCAGACCCACTTCGCTGTCATAACGTTTCATCGATGGAACGGCAAACACGCGGAAGATGATCAACGCCACCAGCATCCCGATACCACCGATGCCAAAGCCCCAGTGCCAACCGTGGGATTTAATCAGCCAGCCGGAGATCAGCGGCGCGATAAACGACCCCATATTGATGCCCATATAGAACAGCGAGAAACCGCCGTCGCGACGCGCATCGCCTTTTTTATACAGCGTGCCAACCATCACTGAGATACAGGTCTTAAACAGACCGGAACCGAGCACGATAAACATCAGGCCGATAAAGAACAGGTTGTTCCCCATAATGGCCGAGAGCGCGATCGACAAGTGACCGAGCGCAATCAAAATGGAACCGTACCACACCGCTTTCTGTTGGCCGAGCCAGTTATCCGCCAGCCAGCCACCAGGCAGCGCGGCGAGATACATCGTACCGGCAAAGATACCCACAATCGCCGAGGCATTTTCACGCGCCAGCCCCATGCCGCCGTCATAAACGGTAGCAGCCATAAACAGGATCAGTAACGGGCGAATGCCGTAAAACGAAAAACGCTCCCACATCTCTGTGAAGAATAGCGAGCCGAGCGGATAAGGATGACCGAAGAAAGTTCGGCTTTCTTTTTGATTAACAGAGGATTGCATAATTCTCCCGAAAGTTATGTCGTCGTGCGTGTAAACACCGAGATGTACGCCAGCCAGTTACGTATCTGACCGATTTTTTACATGCGGCGAAAAGTTATTTAACCATTTGATAACCTAAGGCTAGTTTTGTCTAGTACCAGCCCCCGGACTTTAAGATGAAAACTCGACAAATGTCTACTTTCTTAGATTTAAACTTGGCAAAAAACGAATAGTGATTGACATCGCACGGGCTGAGGTTGGCGTTGGAATAACGAAAAAAAACCCGCGACAAGCGCGGGTTTTCATCTGCATCAGCAACGATTACTTGCTTTTTTTGATGTGCTTAATCAAGCGCTTACGCTTACGCATCTGAGTCGGAGTCAGCGTATTGCGTTTGTTTGCAAACGGGTTTTCCCCTTCTTTGAACTGAATACGGATCGGCGTCCCCATTACGTCCAGAGATTTGCGGAAATAGTTCATCAGATAGCGCTTGTAAGAATCCGGCAGGTCTTTGACCTGGTTGCCGTGAATCACCACGATTGGCGGGTTATAACCACCAGCATGGGCATATTTCAGCTTCACGCGACGACCACGCACCAGCGGCGGCTGATGATCTTCTACTGCCATGGTCATGATGCGCGTCAGCATCGCGGTGCTCACGCGACGGGTGGAGCTGTCATACGCTTCGCGAACCGATTCAAACAGATTACCCACACCGCTGCCGTGCAGCGCAGAGATAAAGTGTACGCGCGCAAAATCAATAAAGCCCAGACGGAAGTCCAGCGTCTCTTTGACCTGCTCTTTTACTTCCTGCGTCAGGCCATCCCACTTGTTCACAACGATAACAAGTGAGCGCCCACTATTGAGGATAAAGCCCAGCAGCGACAGGTCCTGATCGGAAATCCCTTCGCGCGCGTCAATCACCAGCATCACCACGTTGGCATCTTCAATCGCCTGCAACGTTTTGATCACTGAGAATTTTTCTACCGCTTCGGTAATTTTGCCGCGCTTACGCACGCCCGCGGTATCGATGAGCACATATTCGCGCTCATCGCGCTGCATCGGAATATAAATACTGTCACGCGTGGTTCCCGGCATGTCGTAAACCACTACGCGGTCTTCGCCGAGAATACGGTTAGTAAGTGTGGACTTACCTACGTTAGGACGGCCGACAATTGCCAGTTTAATCGGCAAATCCTGCGGGTTGAAATCGTCTTCTGGCTCTTCTTCACCGTTTTCTTTGGCTTCCAGCTGCGCCCAGTATTCTGCGTCTTCATCCACTTCTTCCTGAGGAGCGACGTCATCCATCCACGGCAGCAGAACATGCTCCAGCAGGCTGAGAACGCCACGACCATGGGATGCCGCGATCGGATAAATTTCACCCAGACCCAGAGAGTAGAAATCAACAACCGCCTGGTCAGGATCGAGTCCGTCAGTTTTGTTGGCGACCAGGAACGTCGGTTTCTGGCGCGAGCGCAGATGTTTCGCAATAGCTTCATCCGCTGGCATCAGGCCAGCACGCGCGTCCACCATGAACAGCACAACGTCTGCTTCTTCGATAGCCAGCAGCGACTGTTCCGCCATACGGGTTTCCACACCGTCTTCGGTGCCATCAATACCGCCGGTATCAATACAGATAAACTCGCGGCCTTCAATTTCCGCACGACCGTACTTACGGTCACGAGTCAGACCCGGGAAATCCGCAACCAGCGCATCTCGGGTGCGAGTTAGACGGTTAAATAACGTGGATTTGCCAACGTTAGGGCGCCCGACAAGCGCGACCACAGGTACCATGTTTAAAGCCTCATTTAAAAAATCATCAGACAACGGGCACATTTTTGCGCCGTTGTTAAAAACAGTAAAACGGCCCCTGCACCAGGAGCCGTTTTTCAAAGCGAGCGGCCGGGACGATTAACGCGTAATGGAGTACAGCGTACCGTCTTTCGCCTGGATCAGCAGTTTACCATCAGCAGAGACCGGCTCGGTCAGGAAACCTGAGCTGTCGACTTTCTGCTGGGCAACAAAACGACCATCGTCAACGTTAATCCAGTGCAGGTAGCCTTCGCTATCACCGACGACCAGATTGCCATTATACAATACCGGGGACGTCAGCAGACGGTGCAGCAGATCGCTTTGCGTCCACAGCGTCACACCGCCGTCGGTGGTCAGCGCCAGTACGCGGTCGTTCTGATCAACCAGATAGATACGGTTACCGTCGACGATGAAATCATTCACCGAGCCCAGTTCGCGTTTCCACATAATCTGACCGCTGCGCAAATCCAGCGCCGTCAGGTTACCATTATAAGCCAGCGCGTAAACAACGCCATTGACGATAACCGGCGTGGTATCAACGTCGCTCAGACGATCGATTTCCGTTGGGCCTGTCGCCTGAGAGATACGCTGCTGCCAAATCATCTGGCCTTGCTGCATCAGCACGGCGCTCACGCGACCGTTATCACCGCCGACAATAGCTGCGCCAAAGGCAGTTGCCGGAGCGGATTCACCACGCAGAGACAGGGAAGGCATGTCGAGGTTAACGGTCCATTTGATGGCGCCATCAGCTTCGTTTAATGCCTGCAACTGGCCGTTGCTGGTGTGGATCAGTACTACGCCATCGCTCACAACAGGACGAGACAGCGCTTCACCGGCGACTTTCGTCTGCCATGCGGTGGTACCGTCGCTGGTATTCAACGCATAAACCTGTGCTTTTTCGCTGCCAATGTAAACATGTCCGCCAGACACGGTTACACCGCCAGAAAGCTGTGCAGATGCACGGGAGAACCAGCCGTCTTTCTCACCCAGATTCACAGACCAGACTTCTTTACCGTCGCCTGCGTTCAATGCTTTCACTACACCAGCGCGATCGGCTGCATAGACAACGTTATCCGCCAGCGCAGGGTGAAGATTGGAATAGAAATCACCAATACCGTTACCTACGGAGGTGCTCCATTCCGTAGACGGAGTAAACTGGTTTTCAACCACCGGTAATGGGGACATCTTAACGACATCTTCTTCGCCACTAAACAGTGAACAGCCGCTCAATAGGGTAACGGAAAGCAGCCCTGGCAGAAGTAATTTACGCAATTGCATCGGGTCCCTCTCAGATGGACAAATTATTGATTTTCATCTGCATCATTTCGCTCAGAGCAGGAGAGGCATCGCTTTTCACACCCGCTTCCCATGCGCTACGCGCACCTTGTTTGTCGCCTTTGCTCAGCAACGCTTCACCGCGCAGATCGGCAACAATGGCCGTCCACCCTTCACCTTTAATAGTGTCGAGCGTTTTCAGCGCGGTATCAGCCTGTTTAAGCTGAACCTGAACACGAGCCAGACGCAGGTTAATCACCGCTTTGAGATTTTCATCGCTGGTTGCAGCCAAGCCCTGTTGCAGCTGACTTGCAGCTTTCTCAAGTTCATTTTGGTCAACAAACTGCTGCGCAAGTTCCAGTGAAGCCAGCGCGCCGTAGGTATTTTTATTCTCTGCAGCAAATTTCTCAGCGGCAGGAATGCTGTCCGGTTTACCCGCGCTAACCGCAGTCACCGTATTTTGATACGCCAGAGAAGCAGAGCGTGCGGACTCCGTCTGATGGCTGGTCCAGTAACGCCAACCAACCAGCGCGCCAACCCCTAAAATGATCCCAACAGCCAGCGCCTTGCCGTTTTCAGCAAAGAAGCGTTTTACCGCATCAACCTGGTCGTGTTCGTTCTCGTATATTTCCACGCTGTCCTTCTCCTTAGCCCAGTAAAGTGCGCAAATGCGCGGCAACGCTATCCTGCGCTACTGCCGTTTGCTCACCAGAGCGCAAATCCTTCACTACAACAGTACCGTCAGCCACTTCGGACTCGCCCAGTACCAGTGCAACGCGGGCGCCCCACTTATCGGCACGGGCAAACTGTTTCTTAAAGTTGCCGCCACCGTGGTTTGTCATCAGTTTCACACCAGGAACTTCATCGCGCAGACGTTCTGCAAGCGTCATTGCCGCCGATTGCGTGTCCGCCCCTGAAGCAACCAGGTATATATCGACAACAGGATCTGCGTTAAATTCCGGATTAACTGCCTGAACTAACAAAACAAGTCGTTCCAGACCCATAGCAAAGCCCACGGCAGGCGTTGCACGACCGCCAAGTTGCTCTACCAGACCGTCGTAACGACCACCGGCACACACGGTGCCCTGAGAGCCCAGGCTGCTGGTGACCCACTCAAATACGGTGCGGTTGTAGTAATCAAGACCACGAACCAGACGCTGATTGACGGTGTAGGCAATGCCTGCGGATTCCAGCAGTTTGCACAAGCCCGCGAAGTGCTCGCGAGAGTCGTCATCAAGATAGTCGCCCAGTGCAGGCGCGTCGTTGAGCAGCGCCTGTACTTCCGGGTTTTTGGAGTCGAGAACGCGCAGCGGATTGGTGTACATACGACGCTTGCAGTCTTCGTCCAGTTTCTCTTTGTGCAGTTCCAGGTAGGCGACCAGCGCATCACGGTAGTTAGCGCGGGCTTCAAGCGAACCGATTGAGTTCAGCTCAAGGCTAACATGCTGAGAAATACCCAGCGCGCGCCACCAGCGAGCGGTCAGCATAATCAGCTCCGCATCAATGTCCGGGCCTTGCAGGCCAAATACTTCGACACCCAGCTGATGGAATTGACGATAGCGTCCTTTCTGCGGACGTTCGTGGCGGAACATCGGCCCGATATACCACAGACGCTGTTCCTGATTGTACAGGAGACCATGTTCGATGCCGGCGCGTACGCAGCCCGCAGTCCCTTCAGGACGCAACGTCAGGCTGTCGCCATTACGGTCCTCAAAGGTATACATCTCTTTTTCAACCACGTCGGTAACTTCACCGATCGCGCGTTTGAATAACGGGGTCTGCTCTACAATCGGCAAGCGGATTTCACTGTAACCGTAGCTACCGAGCACGTTTTTGAGAGTGCCTTCAATGCGCTGCCAGATGGCGGTTTCGCCAGGCAGATAATCGTTCATGCCGCGAATGGCTTGAATGTTTTTTGCCACGTTTATTCTCTTTATGAATATAAAAATGAACCCTCAGCGCTAACCCGAACAATGCGGGCGCCATGCGGGTTCAATCATACACGGGAAGCACGCCGCTTCCCATCACGTTGTTATTTTTCAAGCTGCTGCACGTCGATACGACGCGCTTCGTCCAGAATACTCGCTTTAGCGCGGATGCGGGCTTCAAGCTGCGTAATCATGTCGTCGTTATCGAGTCTGTCCTTACGCACGCCGTCTTCATACAGGCCGCTTTTCTTGTTACCGCCCGTCACGCCCAGCGTAGAAACCAGCGCTTCACCAGGACCGTTTACCACGCAGCCGATGATCGAAACGTCCATTGGCGTAATGATATCTTCCAGGCGTTGCTCCAGCGCGTTAACCGTACCAATAACGTCAAACTCCTGACGCGAACAGGTTGGGCAAGCGATGAAGTTGATCCCGCGCGCGCGAATGCGCAGCGATTTCAGGATATCGAAACCCACTTTGATCTCTTCCACCGGATCGGCTGCCAGAGAAACACGCAGCGTATCGCCGATCCCTTCAGATAACAGCAGGCCAAGGCCGATCGCGGACTTCACCGAACCACTACGCAGGCCACCGGCTTCGGTGATCCCCAGATGCAGCGGTTGATCGATCTGTTTCGCCAGCAGGCGATAGGATTCTACGGCGAGGAAAACGTCAGACGCTTTAACACTGACTTTGAATTGATCGAAGTTCAGACGATCGAGGTGATCCACGTGGCGCATAGCGGATTCCAGCAGCGCCTGCGGCGTCGGTTCACCGTATTTTTCCTGCAGATCTTTTTCCAGCGATCCGGCGTTGACGCCGATACGGATAGGAATATTTTTATCACGAGCGCAATCCACCACCATGCGAATACGCTCTTCACTGCCGATATTACCTGGGTTAATACGCAAGCAATCAACACCGTATTCCGCTACCTTCAGCGCGATACGATAGTCGAAGTGAATATCGGCAACCAGCGGGACGTTAACCTGCTGTTTGATAAGCTTGAACGCTTCTGCGGCATCCATTGTCGGTACAGAGACACGAACAATGTCTGCGCCTACGCGTTCCAGCGCTTTAATCTGATTAACCGTCGCTTCCACATCCGTGGTACGCGTATTGGTCATAGACTGTACGGCGATGGGCGCACCATCGCCGATCGGCACGTTCCCAACGTAAATGCGTGTCGATTTTCTACGTTGAATTGGAGCCTGGTTATGCATTAAAAAATCTCCCGCATTGCCGTCTGTTACTGAGCCGGTGATTGTTCGGCATTAACGGTCAGACGCGCAACCTGGTTAGTTCTGATAAAACGACTCAGATCGACAGGTTTACCCTGGAACTGAATCTGCACTGCCGCCGGGGCGCCAATTTTCAGTTTGTACGGCGCTTGACCGGTCAGGTTTAGATTGCCGTCTTTACGCTGCATCCCGCTGAACAGTTTTTTACCGGTCGCATCGGTTACTTCCAGCCAGCAATCGGCGGTAAAGTTCATCACCAGCGCGTTAGGATCGGCTGCAGGTGTAGTCACACCTGCCTGATCGGTCGGCAGAGGAGCCGCTGTAGCTGGCGCTGTTGGCGCTGCGGTTGCGGTATCGACGTTAGCCTGAGATGGGGCAACAACGGCGTTCTGTTGCGCATCAGCGGCGGGTGCCGGGGTCGCAGCAACGTCTGGCGTTGGCGCTGCGTCCGCCACCGCACCATCGTCAGGAGCCGGAGGGGTATCCTGCCCTGCTGCTGCGCTGGTATCTAACGGTACGTTCTGCGCACCCTCTTTACCGGCATTCAGCTCAGCAGAGGATTGATCGGCCATGGTGGTGATCTCTTCCTGCTGCGCTTTATGGTTCTGCCACCACCAGGCGCCTGTCAGTCCGACAACGACAAACAGCACCAGCCAGGTAAAGGTCATTAACCAGCCGTCACGTTTCTTACGACGCTTACCGAGCGAAAAGCTCTGCATCGGTGCGACCTTAGCTGGTCGAATCGGAGCCTGTTTTTCCAGCCCTGGCAACAGTTCTTCTTCAGGAATATGCACCAGACGCGCATAAGAACGGATATACCCGCGCAGGAATGTTGAAGCAAGATCGGCTGGCGCCTTATCTTCTTCAATATCGCGTACCGTGGAGACCTTCAGGCAAAGTCGCTCCGCGACTGCCTGCTGGCTGAATCCGAGTTGTTCACGGGCATTGCGCAGACGAACGCCGGTGGATAGTGTTTCATTTTTGTCGTGCGTGGCTTCAGTATTCATTCGCTACAGCTGCGTAAATTTGGGTTCTGATGCCGGCGAGCCACAATGCTCACCCACACCGCGAAACATCTGGTCAGTTAACCTTCGTCAGACAGTATAAAACGGTCAGACTATCAATGACAAAACGGCGTAAACCTGAGGGCTAAACACTTGTTACGCCGTTACATACTGCCTTAAAGTCGACAAAAACGCACCGTTATTATTGACCTGACGACGACAACAAAAAACCTCATATGGCTTACGTTGCACTACGGTACAGGAATTATACCGTAGTGCGCCAACATCAAACGGTCTTAATGTCGATAGCGTCGCCCTGCATACGCTTACGCAGAGTACGCTTGGTACGGTCGATAACGTCGCCCGCCAGCTGACCGCAGGCTGCATCGATGTCATCACCACGTGTTTTACGCACGATGGTAGTGAAACCATAGCTCATCAACACTTTGGAGAAACGATCGATACGGCTGTTAGAACTACGGCCATACGGCGCGCCCGGGAACGGGTTCCACGGGATCAGGTTGATCTTACACGGCGTATCTTTCAGCAGTTCTGCCAGCTGATGCGCGTGTTCAGTGCCATCATTGATGTGATCTAACATCACATACTCAATGGTTACACGACCCTGGTTAGCGTTGGACTTCTCCAGATAACGACGAACCGCACCAAGGAATGTTTCGATATTGTACTTTTTGTTGATAGGTACAATTTCGTCACGAATTTCATCGTTCGGCGCATGCAGAGAAATCGCCAGCGCGACGTCAATCATATCACCCAGCTTATCCAGCGCAGGGACAACGCCTGAGGTGGAGAGCGTGACGCGACGCTTGGACAGCCCAAAACCGAAGTCATCGAGCATGATTTCCATCGCCGGAACCACGTTGGTCAGGTTGAGCAACGGCTCGCCCATCCCCATCATCACCACGTTGGTAATAGGACGCACGCCCGTAGCCTTCACCGCACCAACGATCTTCGCCGCGCGCCAGACCTGACCAATGATCTCCGATACCCGTAGGTTACGGTTAAAGCCCTGTTGCGCCGTAGAGCAGAATTTACACTCTAATGCGCACCCGACCTGTGAAGAAACACACAGGGTCGCACGATCGTCTTCCGGGATATACACCGTTTCAACGCGCTGATCGCCAACCGCGATAGCCCATTTGATCGTACCGTCAGAAGAACGCTGCTCTTCCACCACTTCCGGGGCGCGAATTTCAGCCACTTCTTTCAGCTTGTTACGCAGCACCTTGTTGATGTCAGTCATGTCATCAAAGTTGTCGCTGCAATAGTGGTACATCCACTTCATGACCTGATCGGCACGAAACGGTTTTTCGCCCATCTCTTTGAAGAATTCGCGCATTTGCTGACGGTTCAGATCCAGCAGGTTAATTTTTCCATTTTTATTTGGAACCGCAGGAATGACGACTTCAGAGGTGTTAACTAATTCAGACATAATTTTTTCCGGCCTCGTTGTTACACGTTGTGGCCCGTGGAGGGTTAAAAAGAAACGCCCCGGCAAGCGATCTGCTCTTCCGGGGCGTTGCATTGTACAAAGTCTGGCGCAGGGATGCCACGTTTGCACGAAGCATTAGCGAAAATAATATGTAAAGGAAGATCGTAGGCCTGATAAGACGCATCAGCGTCGCCACCAGGCAAAGCAGAGCCGGATGCGCAAACGCTTATCCGGCCTACAGGACGAGCTTATTAGCGCGTACGCGGGCAAACCTCGCCTTCACCAAAGAAATAGGCGATTTCGCGCGCCGCTGACTCAACGGAGTCGGAACCGTGAGTACCGTTCTCGGTGAAGCTGTCAGCATAGTCTGCACGCAGAGTACCAGCCAGCGCATTCGCCGGGTTGGTTGCGCCCAGCAGATCGCGATGACGCTGTACGGCATTTTCGCTTTCCAGAACAGAAACAACGATCGGACCGGAGGTCATAAATTCAACCAGACCGTCAAAGAACGGTTTGCCATCGTGCTCAGCATAGAAGCCACGTGCCTGCTCAACGGTCAGGTGCAGCATTTTAGTGCCGACAATTTTGAACCCTGCTGCTTCAAAGCGCGCAAAGATGCTCCCAATAACGTTTTTTGCCACCGCGTTTGGTTTGATGATGGAAAAAGTACGTTCAATAGCCATGATAACCTCTGTAATGTGTTCTGTTGTTGTCTATATAGATGTACGACCTGGCGCGGATTATAAAGAGCATCCCGGCAATTGACTATTGATGAAGGTAACATTTCTTTAAAATAAGATGAATTTTAGCAACAAACAGTCACCAACTGATCTACTGCATCGAAAATCTCACCGCCGCTACCTGACCAGCGTCATCCATCACCAGCAGTTGATAATCCCCTTTAGTCGCCAGCCGTAGCGTAAGACGACGTCCACGTTCTTCCAGCCTTTCACCGTTAAGAAACCACCAGCGTTCACCACTCCCACCACTGGTTTGCACCGGCAATGAGGCTTGAGCAGAACCGGGTAAACGCTTCACAATCGCGCCATCACGAATACCTGTCAACTGCAACGGCTGTGAAGCGTCTTGTCCCAGCGGCGGACACGTGGCAGAAACTGGCGGTAATCTCGCCCCACGGCGTTCTGATTCCGGTAGCCATGGCTCCAGCGGCAACGGCCAGACGATTAACGTTTGCTCGTGCGCCTGCGGGCAATCCGCCGCCACACGTTTGCCTTCATCATCCAGCCAGACAGGAAAACGAATGCCATTAACGCCTTCCTGCACGGGCAATAATAACGTTGGCGGCTGACTGCCATCCAGTAACCAGGTTGCCAGACGGCGACGGCAGTTGCTGTCTCCAGGGGCAAGGGATTGCCCGCCCGGCCAGCACACCACACCGCGACTCACGGATTCAGGGCGTGGATCTTCCGGCTGATTTGTCCCGCGAGAGAGCAAAAGATTGTTGACCTGAGTGAGCAGCGGCACGGCGCTGGCAAATCCAAACTGGCCCACCACCGGCGTTCCGTCTGGTCTGCCAGTCCAGATACCGATCACATAACGGGCGTTAACGCCAATCGCCCAGGCATCGCGATAGCCATAGCTGGTGCCCGTTTTCCACGCCAGCGGAACCACTCTGCTCAGTGCGTTATCCGGCAGCGGTTGGGCTTCGTCGGCCATAATACGGCGAATAATCCACGCCGCGCCCGCCGACATCAACGGGCGTTCAAGCAGTGGGTCACCCGGCTGCAGACGCAGTTTTCCCGCTTTTCCCTGGCGGGCAAAGGCGCTGTACGCTGCGGCCATATCTTCCAGCCTTGCCCCCGCGCCACCTAAAATCAGCGACAGATTTGGCGCAGCCCCTGCGGGCAGATACAGCGGTAAGCCGACGTTACGTAACGATGCGGCAAAGCGCTTCGGACCATAGGCTTCGAGCACCTGCACGGCGGGTAAATTCAACGACCTTACCAGCGCTTCGCTCATGCTCACCGGGCCATGAAAACCGCTGTCAAAATTCCCCGGCCGATAGTCCCCGGTACGCCGCGGCACATCCTGCAACAACGAAGCGGGATGAATGAGTCCGTCATCCAGCGCCAGACCGTAAACAAACGGCTTCAGCACCGAGCCTGGCGAACGGATCGCATTCACCATATCCACATGACCAAAGCGGGAGTCGTCATTCATATCTACCGACCCCACCCAACCACGCACGCTCATATCGGTGTGATCGACCACAATCATTGCCAGCGAACTGCGTGCAGGTAAGCGCCCCTTCCAGTTCTGCGCCAGCTCTTCGAGTTGGCGCTGCAACCCGGCATCAAGGGTAGTCACGATTTTATCGCTCCGGCTTTTTCCCAGCATCATGCGCGAGAATAACGGCGCTAACTGCGGCATTTGCCGGGGCGCCAGCCAGACTGGCTCTTCACGCGACTCCTGTACCTGTCTGGCAGGCCAAATGCCCTGGGTCGCCATACGCTCGAGCACTTTATTACGCGCTGCTTGGGCACGGTCCGGCCAGCGATCCGGACGCAGGCGACTCGGTGCCTGTGGCAAAACAGCCAGCAGCGCGGCATCGGAGTAACTTAATTGCGCGGGTGATTTACCAAGATAAGCCCAGCTTGCCGCCCCCACGCCCTGCAGCGTGCCGCCAAACGGCGCACGGTTGAGATACAGTGTCAGGATGTCGCGTTTGGAGAGATGCCATTCCAGCTGCAATGCGCGCCAGAGCTGGCGGAACTTGCCGCCGAAGGTTCGCGGATGGGGATCGAGTAATCGTGCGACCTGCATGGTGAGCGTACTGCCGCCCGAAACCACGCGCCCAGAGGAGAGGTCCTGCCATGCCGCACGCAGTACTGAAAACGGATTGACGCCGGGATGCTTCCAGAACCAGCGGTCTTCATAGTTGATTAACGCTTCAAGGTAGCGGGGCGACACCTCATCAATTGTTACCGGATACCGCCAGATACCATCCGCATCGGCAAAGCGCCAGAGTGGCGTACCATCATGGGCCACCACGACCCGCGCAGGATCGACTTCGTGCAGCGGCAGCGGCCAGATTTTATCTGCCGCCCAAACCGCAGCCACTATCAATAGTGCAACGGCTGCCAGCCAGAGCCAGCAGCCGCGTTTACCCAACCCGCGCCTCATTTACGGTCTGACAATCAAAAGTCCCTCTGTCGCACCGGTCGCGCGCCACTGCGGAACATACATTGATTCCACCTGCGGGACGGGAACCTGGTAGGTCCCCGGCGTCACCGCTCGCGCCAGATACACCAGCGTAACCGGTTGTCCTTCATTGACCGCCACCGCAGCGACAAAGCGATCGTCACGGAACTCAACGTGCTGGATATCTGCCTGCTGCATCTGATTAAGCAGATTCGCCACTTCGCTGCCGCTATCCTGCAGGCTGGCGCTGCCGTTGGCCAGATTCTGGTTTTCCAGTTCCAGTCCTGCTGGCAGTAAATCGACCACCAGCGCATCCGGCACGTTCTGGCTGGCTTTCACTTCCAGCCAGACCAGCACCAGTTCGCCGCTGCGCAGCGAATCCAGCGATTTGCTGTTTCCGTCGAGCCCCAGGATTTGACGCTCAATCTGCAGAACGTTGCTGGCAGGCGTCGGTGAGGTTTGCGGATAACCGCTCACATCCAGACGTAGCCACAGCGGTAGATTACCGGTATTGGTGACGCTCAGCGTAGACAGCGCATCGGCATCCAGATTACGCGTCTGTGATTTCTCCCCGGCTAACGGTTGCTCCGAGAGTGACGTTTGCGCCTGCCATGTGCCAGGCAAATCCTGTAGCGTACGCGCAGCAAGGAATAGCGCATTATTTTCCTGAGTCGAGAGCCACCGCTGTCCAAAGGCCTGTTCTGACAACGTGTTCAGCAGCGTATTCTGCACGTCAGGTTTGAGCTTATTCTCTTCGAGCAAGGCCAGCATTAAGGCGTTATCCCGTAACGCACTGCCGTAATCCGCCATCCACTGTTGCGTATCGCGGCGCGGCGTATTCAGCGCTAGCGTCAACGCCTGTTCACTGCGGTTAGCATCGCCCATATTTTTCAGCGCGATTCCCAGTTGTAACAGCGGTAAACCAGAGGCCGCTTGCGCACGACGCTCCCAGATCTCACGCAATGCGCCGAGCGGGGCTTTTTGCTGACGCGCCAGAACCAACGCGGCGTATGCTTGTACGGCAAACCGGCTTGCTGAAGAGTCGTCGGTATAGCGAATCGACAACATTCCTGGATCCTGCAAATAGCGCAGCAGCCGCTCGTTGCCACGGTTAATGACTTCCACCGGGACGCTGTAGCCCTGTTCATTTGCCCGAACGAGGAAATCCATGACATACGCGGTCAGCCAGTACTCTTCCGACCCGTTTTTATCCCACAGCGCGAAACCGCCGTTATCACGCTGCATCTGCACTAAACGAGAAATCCCAATATCGACTGCCGCACGGCGTTTTTCATCGCTGTCGCCCACAATACCTAACGCCTTCAATTGCGCAGCATTGGTGTATAAGGATGGGAACAACCCGCTCGCCGTTTGCTCCAGGCAACCGTAAGGGTAAGCCTTCAGTTCGCGGATATAACGCGCCAGATTTAGCGGCGGCTTACCGCTGAACAGCAGTTGTCCCTGCATCGTTGCAGGGGAGGAATTGGTCAGTTCTTCGCCCGGAAGCTGCCAGGTTGCGCCCGGCTGAAGTGCGACACCGTTATTAACGGTTTGCGCCGGGAACGCCGGACGCACGCCAATCTTCCACTGTTTATGCTGAACTGGCAGCGTTTCACCCGGTAAAGTCAGACCGCTAATTTCTGCCTGAATTTCGCCATCGCCAAACCCCTCCCGCGCACGCACCGGAATAAACAACGTAGTCCGTACGCCTGGTGCCAGATTTACCGGAGCAGGATCTTGCCCCATCAGCTCCAGTAAGCCATTGGACGCGAGCTTAATATTCAGCGTTTGCGGTTTGTCAGTCAGGTTAGTCACGTCCAGCGTCAGGCGCGAGGTATCGCCTCCCGCCAGAAAACGCGGCATATTCAGTTCAGCAATTACCGGCGCGGCAACAATCACCTTGCTTTCACTGCTGCCAAAGTCATCCGCCGTCCAGGCCTGTGCCATTACCCGTAGCTCGCCGTTGAAATCACCAATCGGTAGCGTCACCGTACCTTCGCCCTGCTCGTTGAGCGTGACCGGCAGCGCCTGTTGCGCCACGATATTGACGTGATTAACCGGTGGCTTACCGCCGCGTTTTAATTCATCGCCATCTCCACCAAAGCGCAGCGCCGCCAGCCGCCCTTGCCCTTCGATCACCTGGCCGTAAATATCATAAATATCCGCGCCATAGCGTTTTTGCCCGAAAAACGCCTGCCACGGATCTGGCGTGGCGTAATCGGTAATGTTCAACACTCCGCTATCAACGGCAGAGACCAGCACGTTAACCTGTTTTGGTACGTCGCCATTTTTGACGCTGGCTTTAATCTTGACGGTCAACGGCTGGTTTGGCCGTATTTTCGCCGGGTTTTCCAGCGCCAGCGCCAGACGACGGTTTTCATCACCTAACGGCAAATGCAGTAAACCGACCGCCCGTTTTGGCGTGGCCGAACGGGACTTGTCGCCAGGACGAACCACCAGCGCACTGAGATACAAATCGTGGCGATTCCAGGTTTTATCGATTGGGATGGAGATATCGAGACCATCCGCCGGTACGTCTATTTCTTGCCACCACAGCGGGCCTTCGCTGGATTCCACCATCGCATAACCTTTGCCAGCAGCGGGAGCGGCAACGTGCAGCTTCATGGTATCGCCAGGACGATAGCTGGGTTTGTCCAGTTTCAGAGTCACGCGATCGGGACGCACAGCCCCACTGCCGTCGCTGTTATCCTGCCAGCTATAACCGGCCCAGAAGCGTACACTGCTCACCGCATCATTCGGGGCTTTCACTTCCAGACGATAAGCGCCCCACTCAACCGGGAAGCTGACTTTACCGGTTTCATCGGCCTTAAGGTCCAGAGTCTGCTCACCTTCAACCAGATCCTTTTGATCGAACTGTGATTGCCAGCCCTCGCCTTCAGACCAGTTCCAGTAATAATCTCGCCGCTCGCGGATCAAACGCACCTGCAAACCGGATACCGCTTTTTTCTCGCCTTGCGCATTGGCATAAACAATGTCGAAAGCGGCGTTGCTGTTTTCATCAACGATAGGCTGATTCACTGTGGTATCGGTGCGGTAGTCATAAACGGCTTTCGCCGCAAACTGCGGACGAATACCCGGCAGCGTGTCCGCAGGCCAGATGGCTTGTTCAGCCCGACGCGTCACCGGGCGGCCACCAGATTCCAGCAGGCTGGCTTGCAGGATCACCTGTAACGGAGAATGCGTCTCCTGCCATTGGCTGTTGGTGGTCACTTCGCCGCGACCGTGTTCATCCAGCGTAAGCTGAACTTCATCGAGGCTGCGGGACAGGTTTTCTTCGGCAATATTACCAAATTGGAACCCCGGCAATGCCTGCACCGCTTCGCGCAGCGGGCGCAGGAAAAGCTGTCCTTGCAGAGCATTGCCATTAGCGGGCGCGCCGTACAGGTAGTAGCCCACTACCGAGAACTTCACTTCATCAGCCGGAGCTACCGGAATCTTATTAGCGGAGAGATTGAGTGCCATCCGCTCAGGCATAAAATCTTCGACGTGGAAATCCCACATCCGCGACTGGTTGTCACCCGTATTAGCACGAATATGCCACATACCCGTTGGCGCGTTGGTGTCCAGCGGCCAGCTAAAGCGGTACAGACCGTTCTCCGGCTGACTAACCACCGAGCGTAACACTTGTCCGTCAGGCTTCACGACCTCCAGCTTCACCGGCTGGTCGGGCAACGTTTTGCCGTCGCTGTCACGCAGTAATCCGTTGAGGATCACCGTTTCGCCAGGACGATAGAGGTCACGGGGACCAAACATAAAGAACTGTTTGCTGTATCCCGGTGCACCGGCAATATCAAATTCAGCCAGATCCAACGCCGGGAGTTTCAAATCCAGCAGCGTGGTTTGCCCGTCTTTGCGGGCCAGCAATAAAGCCGCGTCTTTATCAGTCTCCAGTTTGACATGACCCTGCGCGTCGCTGGTAGCCTGCGCCAGCGTCTGTCCTTTTTCGTTGAGTAACGTGACCTCAATACCCTGCTGCGCAGCGCCATTTTCCAGACTCTGCGTAAAGACATCCAGTTGATTGTGGTAACGGTGAGCAGACACACCAATATCGCTGAGTGTGAACAGCGTAGCGGCATTACTGTAGTTGTATTGTCCAGCCTGATTCATCACCGCGATGTAAACACCTGCTTGCTGCAACGGTTTGATATCGCTCAGCGGCAGCAGCAGCTTCTCACGGGTGTTACGCGCAGGATTGAGGTCAAAGCGTCCGGTATACACCAGTTCCGCCATTTTCAGCAGATTGTCAGATTCCCAGTTCGTCAATGAATTGCGGTATTCCCACTGGCTGACAAATGCGCCGAGCGATTCAGGCTTCACGCGAAAGAAGTTCACATCCACGCTGTTAACGTTGAGGGCCATTACCGGCAGGCCTTCAATTACTTTTCCCGGCAGCAGCGAGCCGCGACTGGCAAATCCTACGCTTGGCTGGACGTCGCGAGTGGTAATGTTTTTTTCATAATCAATAGCGAACGTCACTTTATTCAGCGCCAGCAAATCACGCTCAATGGTCACCACCAGTTCCCGGTTAGGTTCCAGATGGCGTAAGCGCAGCTCTTTCAGATTTGGCGCCAGCTCCCAGGCACCATCCACTTTGCCGCTTTTTTTATCAACAACGTGCACGACGCGGGAAAAATCTTGTTCTGGATCGAGGGGAATGGAGAAGGTCAAAACGAGCGTTGCCGCACCGTCGAGCTGGACCTCTGAGGCATCCAGCAGCGTCAGCGACTTGCCCTGGCTTTGATGCACCAGCTTTTGTAATTGAGCTTTATCTTTTGCTGGCGCAGTCTGTGGCGCAGGTGCATCAGGTTTCGCAGCCGTCGGTGATTTTTCGTTATTATTATCGCACCCGACCAGTGCCAGCATCAGCATGCAGGCCGCTACGCGTAAATGTTTCATTTTTCATCCCTGGCCGTAGTGGCCCGTTAGCTACGTAGAACAACTATTATGCGTCAGATTTCCGGCTGTGGAAGTCAGTAACTGAACAACGTTGTCTTAATTTAAGTGATTAATGTGGATTCACCTGACAAATCAGCCTGTTTTACTTGTCGCTTTACGGTAAACATCCGACAATTTGCCAAAACCTGGTAAAAATGGAGATGCCTATGACCACCGCCTTCTTTGTCGCTGCCGACTGGCTTGCCGAACACATTGACGACCCGGAAATACAAATTCTTGATGCCCGGATGGCACCTCCAGGACAGGAAGATCGCGATGTTGGCGAGGAGTATCGTGAGGGCCATATTCCTGGCGCAGTATTTTTTGATATTGAAGCGCTTTCCGATCATACCTCACCGCTACCGCATATGATGCCACGCCCCGAAGCCTTTGCCGTTGCGATGCGCGAGCTGGGCGTTGATCAGGATAAGCATCTGGTTATCTACGATGACGGTAATCTGTTTTCCGCGCCACGCGCATGGTGGATGCTGCGGACATTTGGCGTCGAAAATGTCTCCATTCTGGCAGGAGGTCTGGCAGGCTGGAAGCGCGATGAGCTAATGCTCAAGGAAGGCGATGAGGATTTACCTGAAGGTGAATTTAACGTGGCCTTTACGCCTGACGCAGTTGTGCGCGTTACCGATGTACTGCTGGCCAGTCATGAAAAAACGGCGCAGATCGTCGATGCCCGTCCGGCTGCGCGTTTTAATGGCGAAGTTGACGAGCCGCGTCCTGGTCTGAAACGTGGTCATGTGCCGGGTGCGCTTAACGTACCGTGGACAGAACTGGTTCGTGACGGCGAACTGAAAACCACCGATGAGCTGGATGCTATTTTCTTCAGCCACGGCGTGAGCTTTGACCGCCCTATTATCGCCAGCTGCGGCTCCGGCGTAACGGCTGCCGTCGTGGTGCTGGCACTTGCCACGCTGGGCGTTTCTGACGTCGCATTGTATGACGGCGCATGGAGCGAATGGGGAGCACGCAACGATTTACCGGTAGAACCGCAATTATAAAGCTGGAAAAGCCGGATAGCGCTTCGCTTATCCGGCCTACAATTTAGATAATCCGGTTCTGTTTAAAGTCGCGCAGGAAACCGCCCCAGCGGCGTTCGTAGAACGGTGCGATATGCTCAGTGATAAAGTGGCTCACGCCCTTCTCACCCTTCTTCACCTGGCAGATATCAATAGGTTCATCGCCCGGCAGCGTATCGGTCGCGACGCTGCCAGCAGCGTGGATGATCTCTTCAATATCCCCTTCTGCTTCAATACCAATCAGCAGATTCGGCTGGGCTTCCGCGCTTTCTTTGATTGAGCAGAGAAACGCGCGTTTTACCGGCTTAATGGTTTTAAACAGCGTAGTCAGCGAGTCAATCATTTGCGCCGGAGGTTCAGCGACTTCAGAGAGGATCAGCGATTCACCACCTTCCAGTACTTCCTGGGTGCTGAGCGGATTCCCCTCTTCCCCCATCAGCAGGCTGATTTCACGCGGCATAAACTCTTTACCGGTCGGCAGTTTCGCGTTGAGAAACAGCGTTTCGCCGAGCGTCATTTCAAACAACGTACGCACCGGCATAACGACAAATGCTTGCTCATCTTCCACCGCCTGCTGCAGGGCTTCCAGAGAGGTGAAGAACGGGATCACGGTCGTGCCGTCTTCTTTTTCCCAGTGCTGCAGGTCGAGAGCGCTGTCTTCAACCACCGCCTCGCCTTCTGCGGCAGTACCCGGTACCCAGACTGTGGATTCCAGTAAAGTACGGAAAAATGCCGGACGATGCGCAGGCTCTGTTGCCGCTTGCTCCAGCAACGTTTCTAATTCGTTTTTTGTTTCGGACATAAGTATCACAAATTGGATGAATACATGTAGGCCGGATAAGCGTAGCGCCATCCGGCAATACAGTAATAAATTATGCGGTCAGCAGATTCGCAATCGTGCGCACACCCAGACCGGTTGCGCCCGCAGACCACTGTTCAACCGGCGCTTTGCGATAGGTTGCGGAGCAGTCGATGTGCAGCCAGCCCTGCTGGTAGTTTTCCACGAAATGGGACAGGAAGCCCGCCGCGGTGCTTGCACCAGCCGGGTAAGCCGCGCTGCCGGTGTTATTCAGTTCGGCAAAGTTAGACGGCAACTGACTACGATGGAACTCTGCCAGCGGCAGACGCCAGAACGGTTCGTTTTCTTGCGCCGCACTTGCCAGCAGGCGAGCAGCCAGCTGATCATCAAAGCTAAACAGCGCGTGGTAATCATTGCCCAGCGCGGTTTTCGCCGCGCCGGTCAGCGTGGCAGCATCAATAATCAGCTCCGGTTTCTGCGCGCTGGCATCGATCAGGCCATCGGCCAGCACCAGACGTCCTTCGGCATCGGTATTCATCACTTCAACTTTTTTACCGTTGCGATAGTGAATGATATCGCCGAGCTTAAAGGCGTTGCCGCTAATCAGGTTATCCGCGCAACACAGATACAGCTTCACGCGCTTGTTCAGACCACGGGTGATGGCAAATGCCAACGCGCCGGTGACCGTTGCCGCACCGCCCATGTCGGACTTCATTGAGTCCATAAATGCGCTTTGCTTGATGCTGTAACCACCGGAATCAAAAGTAATTCCCTTACCAACCAGGCAGGCATAAACCGGGGCTTCTTTGTCGCCTGTTGGGTTGTAGTCCAGCGCCAGCAGCACCGGCGGACGTTCAGAGCCGCGACCCACGGTATGCAGACCCATGTAGTTCTGCTCGCGCAGATCTTCACCTTTGGTGATGCGGTATGAGACGTTATCGCACGCGACGGAGCACAGCAGATCAACAGCGCGCTGCGCCAGCTGTTCAGGGCCCAGCTCTTCTGCCGGGGCGTTAATGGTATCGCGCACCCAGTCAATAATCTTCAGACGGCTATCCAGCTCTTTGCGCTGCGCTTCGTCCAGAGCGGCCCACTCAACTTTGCGGGTGCCTTTTGGTCCCTTGTAGCCCTGCCAGAACGCCCAGCTACGTTCGGTATCCCAGCCTTCACCATCCAGTTGAACGTGTTTAATACCCAGGCCGTCGATTTTACGCGCGGCACGCTGGATAAGGCCGAGGTCATCTTTTCCGTTCAGGTGCAGGGTAATGCCGTCATTATTAATGCTGTATGTCGCCTTTTCACCCCAGCGGGCATCGGCGGGTTGCGTGGAAAGCGTAATTTTCATGGCTTCTGTCATTTTATTTATCCTTATTTTCGCGCATACAGGAAAACGGGCCACCCGTGGGCAGCCCGTTGACTTATTCGGCTTCGTCCAGCCAGACCAGCAAAATGGCCTCAAGGATTTTTTCGTTCGATGCCTGAGGATCATCATCGAACTCTTCCAGGTCACAGATCCACTGGTGCAGATCGGTGAAACGAACGGTCTTGGGATCGAGATCGGGGAAAGCGTCATACAGCGCCTCGCCGATTTCGCGGCTATCGGTCCACTTCAGTCCCATACTACCCTCTGTTAATGCTCACGCGCATGATTGATTGTGTAACGTGGGATTTCGACCACTAAATCGTCCTCGGTTACCCGCGCCTGACAGCTTAAACGGCTCTCCGGCTCCAGTCCCCAGGCTTTATCCAGCATGTCGTCTTCTTCTTCTGTGCTTTCCGGCAAAGAATCAAAACCTTCACGCACGATGCAGTGGCAGGTAGTGCAGGCACAGGATTTTTCACAGGCGTGTTCAATCTCGATCCCGTTACGCAGGGCAACGTCGAGAATGGTTTCGCCGGTCTCAGCTTCCAGAACTGCGCCATCGGGACAGAGATCCTGATGAGGCAAAATAACAATCTTTGGCATATTAAACCTCGTCCACGGAATGGCCTTTCAGCGCGCTACGGACGGATTTGTCCATGCGGCGAGCGGCGAATTCCTGGGTTTGTTTGTCTACGTTTTTAATGGCTTGTTCTATCGCGTCAACATCGTCACCCTGTGCAACCTCGCTCAAGTGCGCGGCGGCGGTGTCGATAGCCTGACGTTCTGCGGCGCTTAACAGCGCGGCATCAGCGTTCAGCGCACCGGATAAACTTTCCAGTACGCGTGCCGCTTCGACTTTCTGTTCTGCCAGCATACGGGCTTTTACGTCCTGCTCGGCAAAACTCATCGAATCCTGAATCATGGAGGCGATTTCACTGTCGGTCAGACCGTAGGACGGTTTAACCTGGATTGAGGACTCAACGCCGGTGGATTTCTCCATGGCGGTGACGCTCAGCAGCCCATCGGCATCCACCTGGAAGGTCACGCGGATATGCGCGCCGCCTGCTGGCAATGCCGGGATGCCGCGCAGCGCAAAACGCGCCAGAGAACGGCAGTCCTGCACCAGTTCACGCTCGCCTTGCATCACGTGAATGGACATCGCGGTCTGGCCATCTTTAAAGGTGGTAAAGTCCTGCGCGCGCGCCACTGGGATAGTGGTGTTACGCGGGATCACTTTCTCCACCAGACCGCCCATGGTTTCCAGTCCCAGGGACAGCGGGATAACGTCCAGCAGCAGCATTTCGCTGTCCGGCTTATTCCCGACCAGAATATCCGCCTGAATTGCCGCACCGATAGCGACCACTTTGTCCGGGTCAATAGAGGTCAGCGGCGTGCGGCCAAAAAATTCACCGACGCGTTCACGTACCAGAGGCACGCGCGTTGAACCGCCAACCATCACAACTTCCAGCACATCTTGCGGCTCCACGCCCGCATCTTTCAGCGCGCGACGGCAGGCCAGCAGCGTACGCTTGACCAGTGCGGAAATGAGTTCATTAAAGGTTTCACGGGTGATTTCACCCTGCCATCCAGCCACGTTAACCGTTACAGAATCAGCGTCGCTAAGTGCGATTTTCGCTGCAATCGCGGCATCCAGCAGTTCACGCTGTACGCGGTTATCGCTGCGATCGGCCACGCCCGCCTGCTCGCGAATGTAATCGGCCAGCAGATGGTCAAAATCATCGCCGCCGAGCGCGGAATCACCGCCGGTCGCCAGCACTTCAAACACGCCACGGCTCAGGCGCAGAATAGAAATATCAAACGTACCGCCGCCAAGATCGTAGACTGCGATCACGCCTTCCTGACCGGAGTCCAGACCATACGCGATCGCCGCTGCGGTCGGTTCGTTCAGCAGACGCAATACGTGCAGGCCCGCCAGACGCGCGGCGTCTTTGGTCCCCTGACGCTGTGCATCGTCAAAGTAAGCCGGAACGGTGATTACCACGCCGTCCAGTTCGCCGGACAGCGATTCGGTAGCCCGCGCGGCCAGCGCTTTCAGAATATCAGCGGAGACGCGCACCGGATTAAGCAAACCGGCAGCGGTTTCAATCATCGGTAGACCGTTTTCGCTCGCCTGGAACGTATATGGCAGATGCGGGTAACGCGCCTGGATATCCGCCAGAGAGCGGCCCATCATGCGTTTTACCGAGCTGACGGTGTTTGCCGTATCCAACGCTGCATTGGCGCGGGCATCGTAACCGACAGAGTAGCCCTGCTGCTGATAGTGAACCACTGACGGCAACAGGTGGCGACCTTCATGGTCTGCCAGCGTTTCGGCCTGGCCGCTGCGTACGGTCGCAACCAGGGAGTTGGTAGTGCCTAAATCGATACCTACCGCCAGACGACGCTGGTGCGGCGCGGCGCTCAGACCAGGCTCACTAATTTGTAATAAGGCCATTTTCGCTTCCGGAAATTAAAAATCGAGCAGTTTTTCTTCGAGTTGTTCTGCACTGCTTCGCAGTTTATCGAGAAAACGCAGCTTACGCACGGTATCTGCCGCTGCGTCCCACGTCTCGCTATCCAGCTGTTCCACCATCAGTTGATGGCGAACGTTATACATTTCGCTGACGCGTTTCATAAACGCATCTAAACGTTGACTGTCTTTTGCCTGTTCAATCTCGTCCAGCTCTTCACGCAGCTCAAGTTGCTCCATCAGGAACGCGGTATCGCGCACCGTGTGCTGCTCGCTGCGGATATCAAAACCGCGTAAAGACAATAAGTATTCGGCGCGCATCAAAGGATGACGCAGCGTTTGCCAGGCCTGGTTGATAGTGGCGGACTGCGAAACCGCAGCAAGTTGTTCCGCCTGGGAACCGCTGGCGAATTTATCAGGATGATACTGACGTTGTAGATCCTGAAAACGTAGGCTCAGCGCCTGAGTATCGAGCTGATAACGGGCCGGTAAGCCAAAGAGGGTGAAGTAGTCCATAACATTCTCAGGGCATCGATTCTCTGTTGTTCGATGAGGCAAAACCAGAGAGTCAGGTAAAACAAACCCCACGCGCAGGCGACCACGGTGGGGTTATCAGTAAGCGCGTTACACGTGGAAGCTTTCGCCGCATCCACATTCGTCTTTCACGTTCGGGTTAGTGAACTTAAACCCTTCGTTCAGACCTTCTTTGACGAAGTCTAACTGCGTACCGTCGAGGAATTGCAGGCTCTTACCGTCGATCACGACTTTTACGCCTTTGTCTTCAAACACGGTATCTTCAGCCGCCGGCTCGTCAACAAATTCCAGTACATAGGCCATACCTGAGCAGCCGGAGGTTCTCACGCCCAGACGCAGACCAAACCCTTTACCGCGGTTTGCCAGGAAGGTATTTACACGCGCTGCTGCACTGTCGCTTAAGGTAATCGACATAATAAAACCTCAACTCTTAATTATTTTGCTTCACGTTTGCTTTTGTAATCCGCAATCGCGGCTTTAATCGCGTCTTCAGCCAGAATAGAGCAGTGAATTTTCACCGGTGGCAGTTCAAGCTCGTCGGCGATATCGGTGTTTTTAATCGCCTGTGCTTCGTCCAGAGATTTCCCTTTTACCCATTCGGTAACCAGAGAGCTGGAAGCAATAGCGGAACCGCAGCCGTAAGTCTTGAAACGCGCGTCTTCAATGATACCCTCATTGTTGACTTTGATCTGCAACTTCATCACGTCGCCACAGGCCGGTGCACCCACCATGCCGCTGCCCACGTTCTCGTCGCTGTTGTCAAAAGAGCCCACGTTACGTGGATTCTCGTAATGATCGATTACTTTTTCGCTGTAAGCCATGCTGAATTCTCCTTATCGGTACCGATTAGTGATGTGACCATTCAATGCTGTTCAGATCCACGCCCTGTTTGAACATTTCCCACAGCGGAGAAAGGTCGCGCAGGCGGCCGATGGAGTTGCGAACCAGATTGATGGCATAGTCAATCTCTTCTTCGGTAGTGAAACGACCTAAAGAGAAACGAATTGAGCTGTGTGCCAGCTCGTCGGTCATCCCCAGCGCGCGCAGCACGTAGGATGGCTCCAGGCTTGCAGAAGTACATGCAGAACCGGAGGATACCGCCAGGTCTTTCAGCGCCATAATCAGCGACTCGCCTTCAACAAAGTTGAAGCTGACGTTGAGAATGTTTGGTGCGCCCTGCTCGAGGTCACCGTTGAGGTACACCTCTTCCATATCTTTCACGCCATTCCACAGACGGTTACGCAGACTGCGCAGGCGCGCCATCTCTGTTTCCATCTCTTCTTTAGCGATACGGTAAGCTTCACCCATACCGACGATCTGGTGCACAGGCAGCGTACCGGAACGCATACCGCGCTCGTGACCGCCGCCGTGCATCTGCGCTTCAATACGAATACGCGGTTTACGACGAACGTACAGCGCGCCGATACCTTTCGGACCATAGATTTTGTGGCCGGAGAAGGACATCAGGTCAACTTTCAGTTGGCTCAGATCGATAGGCAGTTTGCCCACGCTCTGGGTCGCATCAACGTGATAGATGATGCCGCGAGCACGGCACATTTCGCCGATAGTCGCGATATCCTGCACCACGCCGATTTCGTTGTTCACATGCATGATGGACACGAGGATGGTGTCGTCACGCATTGCCGCTTCAAGTTCTTTCAGGTCGATAATGCCGTTACGCTGCGGGGCGAGGTAGGTAACTTCGAACCCTTCGCGCTCCAGCTGACGACAGGTATCCAGCACGGCTTTGTGTTCGGTTTTGCTGGTGATGATGTGCTTGCCTTTTTTCTGATAAAAGTTGGCTGCACCTTTAATCGCCAGGTTATCGGATTCAGTCGCACCGGAAGTAAATACGATTTCACGCGGGTCAGCGCCCACGAGGTCGGCAATCTGGTTACGGGCGATATCTACCGCCTCTTCAGCCTGCCAGCCAAAACGGTGTGAACGAGACGCTGGGTTACCAAAGTTTCCGTCCAGGGTCAGACACTGCATCATTTTCTCGGCAACACGCGGGTCCACCGGCGTGGTTGCGGAGTAATCGAGATAGATCGGTAATTTCATTGCTCTATAAACTCCGTACATCGCTTCAATGCAAGGAATCAGGCAACCGGCTGGATGTACGACCGAGTTAACGGGGTGTGTAGCACCCCGGCCTGATTCTAAAATACTTTTATTATGCGCGTAACTTAACGTCGATCGCGTCTTGAGCACGATTAGTGCGTGGAGCGTCATGGGTATGCTGGCGACCAGACACATCCAGGACTTCCTGATTATTTACCAGTTCGCCCAACGTAATGTTGTTGAGGAAACCGGTCAGACGATCGCTCAGATCGCGCCACAGCGCGTGGGTCAGGCATTTATCGCCGCCCTGACAACCGCCTTTGCCCTGGCAACGGGTCGCATCTACAGACTCGTCAACAGCGCTAATCACTTCACCTACTGCGATGCTGCCGGCATCTTTACCCAGCAGATACCCGCCGCCTGGTCCACGTACGCTGGAAACCAGACCGTTTTTACGCAAACGGGAAAACAGCTGCTCCAGATATGACAGGGAAATTCCCTGACGTTCAGAAATATCAGCCAACGGTACCGGGCCCGTTTCGGAGTTGAGCGCAACGTCCAACATTGCGGTCACGGCATAACGCCCTTTTGATGTCAGTCTCATGTCTTACTTAGCCTCAAACTCGCCCCTGCCCGGGGTTTTTTATTGTAAAATGGGGGTATTGCATAGCAGGGGCAAGTCTGACATTCCCGACTAAATCAGTCAACTATTTACTTGACTAATTTAGTCAGGCATTTAACCTTCAGTGCCATTTTCGCTTGCCGGATGCGCTTCGCTTATCCGGCCTACGAATCGTGCGGCCTGTAGACCGGATAAGCGAAGCGCATCCGGCATTAGTACAGTTACTTGCTTTTATTCTGCTGCTCGATTGAAGCTAAAATCCCGCGCAGGATGTTCAACTCCTGGCTTTCTGGACGCGCACGGGTAAACAAACGGCGCAGCTTATTCATCACCTGTCCCGGGTGCCCTTCACGGATAAACCCGGTCGACAGCAGCGTTTGCTCCAGATGACCGTAAAAACGCTCTAAATCATCGACCAGCGGATACTCAGCTTCTTCGTATTCTGCTGCCTTGTCGCTTTCCTGCGTTGCCAGCCAGGCCATGCGCACTTCATAAGAGATGACCTGCACTGCCATCGCCAGGTTGAGCGAACTGTATTCCGGGTTCGCGGCAATGGCGACGTGATAATGGCACTTCTGCAGCTCTTCGTTGGTCAGACCAACACGTTCACGACCAAAGACCAGCGCCACCGGCGAGTTCGTCGCTTCAGAGACACTTTTTAAACCGCATTCACGCGGATCCAGCATCGGCCACGGCAGCGTGCGGGAGCGCGCGCTGGTGCCTACCACCAGGCTACAGCCCGCCAGCGCTTCATCGAGCGTATCGACGATCTGCGCGCTGCCGATCACATCACTGGCACCCGCTGCCAGGGCGATGGCCTGGGAGTCCGGTTTAACCAGTGGATTTACCAGCCACAGATTGGTTAAACCCATGGTTTTCATTGCGCGGGCTACAGAGCCCATGTTGCCAGTGTGAGAGGTTTCCACCAGCACGATTCGAATATTTTGCAGCATTGTATTTCTTCGGCTAAAGATTATTCGGGCATATTATCATAAAACGAAGACATATTCCGAACTCGCTGCTATACTCTGCGCCGTTTTCCCGTTCTTTAACATCCAGTGAGAGAGACCGATGCATCCGATGCTGACCATCGCCGTGCGCGCAGCGCGCAAGGCGGGTAATGTAATTGCCAAACACTACGAAACCCCAGACTCTGTAGAAACCAGCCAGAAAGGCAGCAATGATTTCGTGACTAACGTCGATAAAGCCGCCGAAGCGATTATTATCGAAACGATTCGCAAATCTTACCCACAGCACACCATCATCACCGAAGAAAGCGGTGAACATGTTGGTGAAGATTTGGATGTTCAATGGGTTATCGATCCACTGGATGGCACCACCAACTTCGTAAAACGTCTGCCGCACTTCGCGGTATCCATCGCAGTACGCATCAAAGGCCGTACTGAAGTCGCCGTTGTTTACGATCCAATGCGTAACGAACTGTTCACCGCAACCCGTGGCCAGGGCGCACAGCTGAACGGCTACCGTCTGCGTGGCAGCACCGCCCGCGATCTGGATGGCACCATCATCGCCACCGGTTTCCCGTTCAAAGCCAAACAGCACGCCGCTTCTTACATGAAAATTCTTGGCAACATGTTTACCGAATGCGCGGACTTCCGCCGCACCGGTTCTGCTGCGCTGGATCTGGCTTACGTTGCCGCTGCGCGCGTTGACGGGTATTTCGAAATTGGCCTGCGCCCGTGGGATTTCGCCGCAGGTGAGCTGATTGCCCGTGAAGCTGGCGCACTGGTTTGCGACTTTACCGGCGGTCATAACTACATGGCGACCGGCAACATCGTTGCAGGTAACCCACGCGTAGTGAAAGCCATGCTGGCGAACATGCGTGACGAACTGAGCGACGCGCTGAAGCGTTAATCTGCTGTGGTGCCGGATGGCGGCTAGCGCCTTATCCGGCCTACCAGGGAAGTTCCCCGTAGGCCTGATAAGCGAAGCGCCATCAGGCATTCATCCTACAACAGTGCTAAAACGGTCTTATCCCTCGCCCTACCGGCACCGCACTCATCCACATCACTACCGCAGCAGCGATCAGCACCGCACCACCGGCTAACGCCAGCGTCGTCCAGCCAATCTGTCGCCACAATACCGGCGCTTTATGCCCGCTAAGTTTCACCGCCAGCGAGCGGAAACTGTGTACCAGCAGAGCCAGTGACGTAATCGTCAAAGATGTTCCTGCCGCCATCGCCAGCGCCGACGCCATACCCCAGCTAAAAACGCCAATCACTTTGCTGAACAGTAAGACCATGATTGCCCCCGAGCACGGGCGCATCCCCATAGACAGCACGATCATCAACCGGGCACGCCAGTCATCACCATTTTGCAGCTGTTCAGGATCGGGCAAATGCTGATGCCCGCAGCCGCAACCCTCGTGATGCACATGATGCGGCGTGAAGGCAGTGAATTTTGGACGGCGCAGCAGCTGGCGCAATTTCTTCAGCGCACGGACGCACAATAAAACACCCAACACGCCAACCAGAGCATAACTCCCTTTCTCCAGCCAGAAACTACTCATATGTAGCTGTCGTGCAGGCAACTGCAAGACTGTGAGTACTACAACCACCAGCCCGATAGCGACCAGCCCCTGTAATAAAGATGAGGCTAGCGTCAGGCCAATACTCGACTTCAGCTTCGAGGGGTGCGTTGCCAGCCAGGTGGTAATGACGACTTTTCCATGTCCCGGCCCCAGCGCATGCAGAACGCCGTAGAGAAAACTAAACAGCAGCAGCGATCCCCCGGCCTGGGCCGGCCTGGCAGCAACCGCTTTCAGCAACCCGCTCATCTGTTGGTTAACGTCGCGCTGCCAGACGACACTTTTCATCATCACCTGCGGCCAGGCCTGCCATAGCCACAGTATGCCGCCTGCCGCCAACAGCAAAAAGACAGCCAGCGGCCATAGCGTCAGCCAGCGACGTCTGGCTGCACGTTGTTGATAAACTACTGACATTGCAGCGTTACCGTCTGTGCAAACTGTTTACCCAACTCCATATCCTCCGGCGGTGCGTCTTCTTTATCCAGCGACTGCGCAAAGCTCAGCGTTTGTTCATTGGGCGTCGGCGTATGTACTGAAATCCGGCATTTCTGGCTTATGGCCTGCCCCAGCCTGGCGTCGCTGTCTTTGTCATAGCTCATATCAACGTAGTAGGTCGGGTCGAAGGTTGAAATGGTATATTTTTGACCACTCAGCGGCTGAGCTTCGGCCAGCGGCAAAACGAACGTCAGCACTGCCTGGTGTTCCTCCCGCGCCATGCCATATTCCGTCGGCCTGTTTTTAAACTTTACCTTTTGCCCGTCGTGCCACACTTCGGTGAAATAGTGCTGCCCGAGAACGTTGGCCATCACTTCCGCCGCCAGTTTTTTCCAGATCTCATCACCCGGTTTGGCATTTCCCGCATCGTAAAGCAGATCCGCCGAGGTAATTTCATCCATCGTCCAGCGCATTTTCAGCGCGACGAACTGGTCATTCTCGCTCACTATCTCAGTTTTCAGATGGATAAAGCTGTGGGGATGCGCGCCTGCGCCAAAGGACAGGACAGCGAGAAACAACGTGATAATGATACGTTTAACGCCTTGCATGAGCTCTCCACGGAAAAAATCGACACCGCCACAAGTAAAGATGCCGGGTTTGGCGAAAGTGTGCTGAGGATACCATTGAACGAAAAAATAATGAGCACCCTTTTCCGGTATCGATTCAGTTCTCAATTTCGATAATTTCTTCTTCGGGAAATTCCCCCCAAACACCTTTTAGGCGTCAAAACTTAAGTCAAATGATAACAAAATGTTAATTAATAGTTTCATTTTAATATTTAATTAACACTTAATTTGAAAACCTGAATGTAAAACTATGCAAATTTAACTAATTATTAACCATTTTATTTCTATAAATTCACAATAATGGGCGCATATCACATTTACCAAACTTATGATTCATTCCCTCTTCCATTCATTGTTAACTTCACGCCGTGACATGTCCTGCCCCCTACGAAAGGTACAACTATGAAATTCAAACTCGCATTACTCAGTGCAACCCTGGTTTCTGCATGCATGTTGTCCGGCACGTCCTTTGCGGCGGAAAAATATGAAATTGCTGTGGTTGCCAAAGTCACCGGGATCCCATGGTTTAACCGGATGGAAACCGGCGTAAATGAAGCAGCAAAAAAACTGGATGTGAATGCTTACCAGACCGGGCCTTCAACGCCGGACCCGGCGCAGCAGGTGAAAGTGATTGAGGATCTGATCGCCAAAAACGTTAATGCGATCATCGTGGTGCCGAATGATGCCAAGGTCCTTGAGCCGGTACTGAAAAAAGCGCGCGATAAAGGCATCGTGGTGCTGACGCACGAATCCCCGGATGAGCAAATTGGCCAGTGGGATATCGAAACCATCGACAGTGAAAAATACGCCCAGGCCAACGTCGATGAGTTAGCGAAAAATATGGGCGGCAAAGGCGGGTATGCCATCTATGTTGGTTCGCTGACGGTCCCACTGCATAACGCGTGGGCGGATTATGCAATTAAGTACCAGAAAGAAAAATATCCGGAAATGTTCGAAGTCACTTCACGTCTGCCGGTCGCGGAAAGCATCGATAAATCCTACGCCACAACGCTGGATCTGATGAAAACCTACCCGCAGATGAAGGGCATTATCGGCTTCGGTTCACTGGGTCCAATCGGTGCGGGTCAGGCTGTGCAGAAAAAACGCGCCAAAGACAAGATCGCCGTTGTCGGAATCGCCATGCCAGCGCAGGCAGCACCTTACCTGATGCGCGGTGATATCAAAAAAGCGCTGCTGTGGGATCCAAAAGACGCGGGCTACGCGCTGGTCACCGTTGCCGATCAGCTGTTGCAGGGCAAAGAAGTGAACGCCGATCTGAGTATCGATGGTTTAGGGAAAGCCGATATCGACACGGAGAAGAAAGTGATCCGCTTTAACAAGATCCTCGAAGTCACCAAAGACAACGCACAATCACTTGGTTTCTAAGGCTTTAGCCAACACCAGGGAACCTTAACGCCGACCGTCTGGTCGGCGCTATCAACCAAACTAACACTCAGCGTCCCCCCGGACGCGCGCAGGGGTATTGTCCATGGCAGACACCACCGCATTTATCACTCTTGAGAATATCAGCAAACAATTCCCGGGCGTGCTGGCGCTGGATAACGTGAATCTGACGCTGAGAAAAGGCGAAGTTCACTGTCTGGCGGGTCAAAACGGCTGTGGTAAAAGTACCATTATTAAAGTGATCTCCGGGGTTTATCACCCGGAAAAAGGCGCGCAAATTTTACTCGACGGAAAACTGTTCCATCACCTGACGCCGCAGCTCTCTTCCCATTATGGCATTCAGGTTATTTATCAGGACCTGTCGTTGTTCCCCAATTTTAGCGTCGCAGAAAATATCGCGGTCAACCGCTATCTGCCTGGTGGCGATATCTGGGTGCGTCGTGGCGCCATGAAACAGCAGGCGCTGGCAGCCATGAAACGTATCGGGGTGAATATCGATCCCGATAAAAAAGTTGAAAAACTCTCAATTGCTGATCGACAGCTGGTCGCCATTTGCCGGGCGATAGCCGCCGACGCGCGTCTGGTGATTATGGACGAGCCCACCGCCTCGCTAACCCGCCAGGAGGTTAATGGCCTGCTGCGGGTAGTTAATGAACTGAAAGCGGCCGGAATTTGCGTCGTGTTTGTCAGCCATCGTCTGGATGAGGTGATGGAAGTGGCGGATCGCATCAGCGTAATGCGCGACGGCAAACTGGTGGGTACATACCCTGCCAGCGAACTCGACAGCCACGAGCTGGCCTTCCTGATGACCGGACAACGCTTCCACTACAGCCCGTTGCCGGAAAGGCCCGCGATTGAGCAAGAGCCGCTGCTTGAGCTGCGCAATCTGAGCCGCAGAGGCAAATACCAAAACATTAATCTGTCGCTGCACGGCGGCGAGATCGTCTCCATTGTTGGTCTGCTGGGTGCCGGGCGCACTGAGCTTTGTCTGAGCCTGTTTGGTATGACGCACCCGGAAAGCGGCGAGATTCGCATTAACGGTCAGCCGGTTACTCTGCGCAATAACCATGACGCCATCAAACACGGGATCGGCTATGTCTCAGAAGATCGCCTGACGCAGGGGCTGATCATGGAGCAGTCGATCTACGACAACACCATCGTCACGGTGTTTGATCAACTGCACACCGGTAGCGGTCTGCTCGATCATCGTAAAGCGCAAAAGCTGGTCGCCGATTTAATCCGCGAACTGAATATCAAAGTGTCCGATCCGCACCTGCCGGTCAAAACCCTTTCCGGCGGTAATGCCCAGCGTATCGCCATTGCCAAATGGGTGGCGACCAATCCCCGCATCCTGATCCTCGACTCGCCTACCGTCGGCGTGGATATCGCCAACAAAGAGGGTATTTACCAGATAGCCCGCGACTTGGCGGAACAGGGTATGGCGGTGCTGATGATTTGCGATGAAATCCCGGAAGCGTATTACAACAGCCACCGTGTGCTGGTAATGCGTCGCGGCAAGCTGGTGGCGGAATTTAATCCTCATCAATGCCGTGAAGAGGAGATTGCTGAAGTGGTCGAGGTAATCAATGAATAAGATGCATCTCTCCCGTTTAATCGGGCAACATGAGTTCTGGCTGGGCCTGCTGGTTGTAGCCCTTGCCGTTGGGCTGAGCATCAGCACCGACGGGTTCCTGTCTTTAGGGAACCTGACGGATGTGGCCACCAGCTACGCGATTCTCGGCATCCTGGCCTGTGGGCTGTTTGTGGTGCTGATTTCCGGCGGGATCGACATCTCATTTCCGGCGATGACCGCGATAGCCCAGTATGCAATGGCCAGTTGGGTTATCGGTCACGGCGGCAACTTCGCGCTGGCGTTAATCATCGCCATTGCGGTGGGCCTGCTGCTTGGGCTGATCAACGGTTTTCTGGTCTATTGGCTACGCGTTCCGGCAATCATCATTACCATCGCGACGCTGAACGTCTACTACGGCCTGCTGGTTTACGCCACCAAAGGCACCTGGCTGTATGGCTTCCCGGACTGGTTTATGAACGGCATTAACTGGTTCTCGTTCACCGCGGCGGATGGCTACGACTACGGTTTGACCCTGCCCCTGCTGTGCCTGGCGGCGGTGATCATCTTTACCGCCGTGCTGATGAACTATACCCGTCTTGGCCGTCAGGTTTACGCCATGGGCGGCAACCGCGACGCGGCCTCGCGCCTTGGGCTGAATCTGCTGAAGCTGCATTTTTACGTCTATGGCTACATGGGCATTCTGGCAGGCGTTGCCGCCGTGGTTCAGGCACAAATCACCCAGTCAGTTGCGCCCAATTCGCTGCTCGGCTTTGAGCTGACGGTGCTGGCAGCAGTAGTACTCGGCGGAACCAGCATGAGCGGCGGGCGCGGTACGTTGACCGGAACCCTGCTCGGCGTGGTTCTGCTGGCCTTCTTACAAAATGGCCTGACGCTGCTCAGTGTCTCCTCTTACTGGCACACCGTGTTCAGCGGCGCCATTATCCTGGTCAGCATTAGCGCCACGGCCTGGAACGAAAAACGCAAACTGGCAAGGGAGCTTTGAGATGAAAACAATCGCCAGATTTTTACCCGGTGATGCCATCATTCGTCTGCAATGCGTGATTATTGTGGTCGTCGCCCTGGTCTTCTCGGCCCTGCTCGGCAGCCGTTTCTTTAGCGTCGCTAACTTCCAGTCGATTGGCTCACAGCTACCAATCCTCGGCATGCTGGCCCTCGGGATGGGCATGACCATGCTGACCGGCGGTATTAACCTGTCGATTATTGCCGGGGCGAACGCCTGCTCGCTGGTGATGGCGGCGATTATCGTCACCCATCCGGATAACCCGCTGTTTCTGGTGCTGGCACTGCTGGCTGGCGCTGCCGTGGCGGTGGCTATCGGCACGCTCAACGGTGCGCTGATTGCCTGGGTCGGGGTCTCGCCTATTCTCGCCACGCTCGGCACGATGACGCTTATCTCCGGGCTGAATATTCTGCTTTCCAACGGGACGGTGATTTCCGGTTTCCCGACCGCCATTCAATATCTCGGCAACGCCACGATTGCCGGTATTCCGGTGGCGCTACTGCTCTTTTTCCTGGTAGCAATCCTGCTGTGGGTACTGCTGGAACACACCACGCTTGGGCGCAGCCTGTATCTCGTTGGTTCCAATGAACAGGCTACCCGCTACAGCGGCGTGAATACCGTACGGGTACAAATTTCGGTGTACGTGATTTCTGCCCTGCTCGGCTGGGTCGCCGCCATTTTGATGATGGCGAAATTCAACTCAGCTAAAGCCGGATACGGTGAATCCTACCTGCTGGTCACCATCCTTGCCTCCGTCCTCGGCGGTATCAACCCGGATGGCGGCTTCGGGCGCATTATCGGCCTGGTGCTGGCACTGATTGTGCTGCAAATGCTGGAAAGCGGCCTTAACTTGCTGGGGGTCAGCAGCTATCTGACGATGGCGCTGTGGGGCGCGGTGCTGATCCTCTTTATCGCATTACAGAATCGTAAAGCCTGATTTCAGGAGAAAAAATTATGGCAAGTTACTTTATTGGTGTGGATGTCGGAACCGGAAGCGCCCGTGCTGGCGTGTTTGATCTCAACGGCAGAATGGTCGGTCAGGCCAGTCGGGCCATCGAGATTTACCGCCCGCAGGCCGATTTTGTTGAGCAGTCTTCCGATAACATCTGGCAGGCGGTGTGTAACGCGGTTCGCGATGCGATTAACCAGTCGGATATCAACCCTATCCAGGTGAAAGGTCTCGGCTTTGACGCGACCTGTTCACTGGTGGTGCTGGACAAAGAAGGTAAACCGCTGACCATCAGCCCGTCCGGGCGCAGCGAACAGAACATCATTGTATGGATGGATCACCGCGCCATTACTCAGGCCGAGCGTATCAACGCCCTGCATCATCGGGTGCTGGACTACGTTGGCGGCATTATCTCCCCGGAAATGCAGACGCCAAAACTGCTGTGGCTGAAGCAGCATATGCCCAATACATGGGCTAATGCGGGCTACTATTTTGACCTGCCCGATTTCCTGACCTGGCGCGCAACGGGCGATGACACGCGCTCATTGTGTTCGACGGTGTGTAAATGGACCTATATGGGCCATGAAGACAAATGGGATGCCAGCTATTTCCGCCAGATTGGGCTGGAAGATTTGCTGGAGCATGATGCTGCCAAAATTGGTCGCTATGTGAAAACCATGGGCGAACCGCTCGGTCACGGGCTGTCTGCGCGCGCCGCCAGCGAAATGGGGCTGATTCCGGGGACAGCTGTCAGCGTCTCGATCATCGATGCCCACGCCGGTACCCTCGGCACGCTCGGGGCAAGCGGTGTTTCCGGCGAGGTGGCGGATTTTGACCGTCGTATCGCGCTGATTGGCGGCACCTCTACCGGACACATGGCAATTTCCAAAGAGCCACGTTTTATCGGCGGCGTCTGGGGTCCTTACTACTCAGCCGTACTGCCAGAATACTGGCTTAACGAAGGTGGGCAGTCGGCAACCGGGGCGTTAATCGACCACGTTATTCAGTCGCATCCTTGCTACGAAACCCTGCTGGCGCAGGCTAAATCTCAGGGGCAAACCATTTACGAAGTGCTGAATGCGCTGTTGCGTAAAATGGCCGGTGAGCCGGAAGATATCGCGTTTTTAACCCGCGACATGCACATCCTGCCCTATTTCCACGGCAACCGCTCGCCGCGCGCTAACCCAACGCTCACGGGCGCAATCACCGGACTGAAGCTGTCACGTACGCCGGAAGATATGGCGCTACAGTACCTTGCGACCATCCAGGCCATTGCGCTGGGAACCCGCCATATCATTGAAACGATGAATCAAAGCGGCTACACCATCGATACGATAATGGCCAGCGGCGGCGGGACGAAAAACCCGATCTTCGTTCAGGAACATGCCAACGCCACCGGCTGCGCCATGCTGCTGCCTGAAGAGAGCGAGGCCATGCTGCTGGGTGGCGCCATGATGGGAACTATCGCCGCGGGCGTATTCGAAACCTTCCCGGAAGCGATGTCGGCGATGAGTCGGATTGGTAAAACGGTTACCCCGCAAACAAATCGCATTAAGCAGTACTACGATCGCAAATATCGGGTATTCCACGAGATGTATCAGGATCATATGAAATATCGCCAGTTGATGCAGGAGGAAGCATGAGTAACTCCTGGTCTCAGGCTACCGGCGTATTTCAGCTCTATAGCGATGCCCTGGCGGGTCTGGGGCAGCATCTGACTGAACCGCTCTGGCAGTCGCTAATGGCCGAGCTGCGCGGTTGCCGGGGCAAAATCGTTGTCACTGGCGTCGGTACCTCCGGCATTGCGGCGCGTAAAGTGGCGCATATGCTTGCGTGCGTGGAACGCCCGGCAATTTACCTCAACGCGACGGATGCGGCGCATGGCGATCTCGGTTTTTTACGCGCCGACGACCTGGTCATTATGCTGTCGCGCGGGGGTAATTCGGACGAACTCACCCGGCTACTGCCCGGGCTGGCTGCGAGGAATGTGCCAATCCTGAGCGTGACTGAAAACGCCGATTCAGCCATTGCTAAAGCGTCGAGATTGGTGATTTCCACCGGAGTCCAGCGTGAGGCCGACCCGCTGAACATGTTAGCCACCACCTCTATTTTACTGGTGCTGGCTATCTTTGACGCCGCCTGCGCCTGCCTGATGAGCGAAAGCGGTTACTCAAAGGAGACGCTGTTGTCTGTGCATCCAGGTGGTGATGTGGGATTAACGCTGAGCCGTGGTAAGTAACGCCAGACAGCTGTTTCGGAGGTAATGAATCTGTTGCCTCCGGTATATTGCTACGTTCACCTTATGTTTTTCACTTCTCTGAAACGATACTGCCTGTGAACGTGTTAAGGGTACTATCGCCGTACCCTTAACAATCCCGGCTCCCCGCGGGAAAATTGTTGCTGCGCAATACCCTCCGCTTATTCCTTCAGGCTACCGGGCCGGGCGCGAGGTAGCGTCCATGCAAAGCGCGCCCTGAGCCAGCATCCATGCTGGCTCTCCCGGCCTTACGGAAACACGTCGGCAATTTTCAGCCGGACCAGCCCACACCTGACCATCTGCGTTTTTTGTTTAAACAGCAAAACAGATTTAACTGGAAGTCAGAGCGTTGAAGCGATGACCCCGGTCCGGCTGAAAATCGATGAGACGTTGACGGCTGACCGGGGCTGCCCGCAGGGATGCGGGCAGAGGGGATGGCCTGCAGGGACGCAAGCTCGGCCCCGACCCGACAGGCAGACGGCATAAGACGAATGAATCGCATCGCGACGATTTTCCCGCCGGGAGCCTGGGTTGCAAGGGAGGCGGCGGTGAGCCTCCCTTGCACGTTCACGGGTATCTGCGCTTCAGAGAAATGACACCGTTCAGGTGAACGGAACCCCATAGCGGAATAAAATATTCTCCATCATGTTTAACATGACATGCAGTACATCTCTGGCATATCTAACCAAAAGATAAAACAGTGAAAAAGTGGATTAACGCGCTGCGTTCCACTACCGCTATCTGTTCCGCACGTTAAAAATTCTGTGACGCTCTCCAGCATTCCTGGCGGAAAGCATTCCATTCTCCAAATCTATGAGCAAACCTTAGCTATTCTTATCAAACATACTCACGGGAGATCCTACAGATGATGTCAACGCTTGCCCCACCATCTGTACTTTCCGCTCCCCAGCGCCGTTGCCAGGTGCTGCTGACGCTTTTCCTGCCGGGGCAAATCGCGACTACACAAACCTTCAGCAGCCTCAACGGCGTCGATGATGCCACGGTTCAGGAAGATATTATTGGCGCAGGACTCGAAATCCAGCGCTATCACCGGCTCGCGATAGCCACCGCGCAGAATGGTGGCTATACGATCGAAGGAACCCCGCTAAATCAACGTCTGTGTCTGTTGCAGTGGCTGCGCCGTGGCCTGCGGATTTGCCCTGCCTTTATCGCTCAGCAGTTTACCCCGGCGTTAAAAGCGGAACTTAAACAAAGGGGGATCGCACGTACGCTGTATGACGACACCAATCTGCATGCGCTCATTAATCTGTGTTCCCGGCGCTTGCAGAAACCGTTTGAGTGTCGTGACATCCAGTTCCTGCGTCTGTATTTACAGTATTGCCTGCTACAGCACCACGCGGGGATCACCCCGGAGTTTAACCCACTCCAGCAACGCTGGGCGCAATCCTGCGCGGAATATCCGCTCGCAGAGGAAATTGGCCGTCACTGGCAGCGCCACGTCATGCAGAGTGCACCACTGGGCGAATCGCTGTTTATGGCGTTGCTGTTCTCAATGCTTCGTATCCCCGACCCGATTCGCGATAATCACCATCAGGATCGCCGCCTGCGTCTTGCTATTGCGCGGCTGGTGCTACGTTTTCGCGAGTATGGCAATGTGCGCTTCAGCGATGAGCAAGGGCTGAATGACCAGTTGTATATCCACCTGGCTCAGGCACTGAACCGCAGCGTGTTTGCCATCGGCATTGATAACACGCTGCCGGAGGAGTTCAGTCGCCTTTATCCCCGGCTGGTTCGTACTACCCGCGAGGCGATTCACGGCTTCGAGGCCGAATACGATGTGCAATTTTCCGAAGAAGAGATCGGGCTGGTGGCCGTTATTTTCGGCGCCTGGCTGATGCAGGAGAAGGATTTACACGAAAAGCAGATAATCCTGCTGACCGGTAGTAATGAACAACTTGAAGTGCATATAGAGCAACAGCTACGCGAACTGACGCTGCTGCCGCTCAACGTAAAACATATGCCGATGCAGGACTTTCAAAAAGAGGGTGCTCCGCGCGGTGTAACGCTGATTATTACGCCGTACACCACGCCACTACCGCTATTTTCACCCCCGTTGATTCATGCGGATCTGGCGCTTACGCCGCATCAGCAGCAGCAGATCCGCAAAATTCTCGAATCATAACGTTGCAGGCTGCGCGACCACCTTCGGGCGCAGAACGATTGCCGGGAGCGCCACCAGCGCCATCACCCAGAACACGCCGCTGCCCAGATTCTGGTACAGATAGCCCGCGAATACGGTCATGATGGCGATACTGCCGCCCATCGCTATCGCGGAATACACCGCCTGCAAACGAATAACTTCGCTCCCCTGGCGTGCCGCGATATAACGCATTGCCGCCAGGTGGCAGACGGTAAAGGTTCCGCAATGGAGGATTTGCACCACGATCAGCCACGGCAGCTCGGTGCTCCAGCCCATCAATCCCCAACGCGCCACCCCGCAAACGGCGGAAAGCAGCAGCAGATCGCGGGCGCTAAAGCGACGGAACAGCTTGTGACTAAGCGCGAAAATAATCACCTCCGCCACCACACCTAGTGACCATAAATAGCCCACCGCCGAAGCGGAATATCCAGCAGACTGCCAATAGATGGCGCTGAAACCATAATACGCAGCATGCGCCCCCTGTAGCAGACTCACGCAAGCAAGAAAACGCCAGCTCTGGGTTATCAGCGCGCGCCAGGCGGGCCATCCCGCACTCTCCTGCTGACGGTTTTCACCCGCTGGCTGCACGCTCGGGCGAATCATCATGCCCAGCAGCATCGAGGCGACGCCAAGCGATAGCAGGACCAGGATCACCCGATAGTCAAACAGGCTCACCAGTTTGCCGGTTAACGCGGAGCCGATCACAAAAGCCACGGATCCCCATAGTCGCACCCGACCGTAATCCATGGTGATTTGTTTCTGCCAGGTGTTGGCCAGCGCGTCGGTCAGCGGTACCAGCGGTGAGAAAAACAGGTTAAAGCCGATCATCACCACCATCAGCCACGCCACGTTGGTTCCCGCCCAGAAGGCCAGCGCAAACACCAGCGTCAACAGAGCCAGAATACGTAACGCTGAGATCAGCCGGGAGGGATCGCTCACACGCGGCGCAATCAGCAAACTACCGAGAAAACGGGCAATCAGCCCCGCGCCCAGCAGTAAACCGATGGTTTCCGGCGTCAGCCCTAACCCTTCGAGCCAGACGCTCCAGAAAGGCAGAAAGATACCGTAGCTAAAGAAATAGGTGAAATAACCGAGCGCCAGCCAGCGCGTGGAATGCAAAGCCATGGGTCCTCCTGTTTTGGAAGCCCTAGTCTAATGACTCAAACCACATTCTGAAGAGTACTACCGTTCACATTTACGAAATAATTGTGACAAACATCACCTTTAACCAACACGATTGGTCATCCGCATCCGCAATCGTTTACATCTGTATGATTTTACAGCAGAGAACATGCTGGGATGAATAAACAGTAATGCAAGGAATTGAATGGATTTTGCGAAAAATACTCAGATGAATAACAAAAGCCTTAATATCATCACAAGTATATCACTTAACAGCCAATATTCGTGATTACAATATTTTGACTCCCCACCAATTTAAAATTATTTAAATGTAATAGCAGTTAGCTCGTTCATTTTTAATAAATATAATCTGAAAATCTCGCTTATTAATATGACTGCCAGCGCATATCGAATACCATTGCCCAGCAATTAATTTTGATCTTTGTCTTTTCATTAATTTAATTGCTAACAGGTTTATCAAATAAGAGGGACTTTAATGAACAAAATTGCAAAATCTATAGCGGTTAGCTTGCTGGCGCTTTCTGCGGGAAGCGCATGGGCGACGGACGGTAAAATTGAATTTACGGGTGAAATTCTAACCAGCACCTGTGAATTCGCCGATGGTGACGTCATCAACGTGGAACTGGGTCATTACGCCGCCGCGCAGTTTAAAACTGTCGGTGATACCAGCCCGGCGATTCCGGTTAATATTCCGTTGGAAAACTGCCCAGCCACCCCGTGGGAGCACGTTGATGGCACAACGGACAACTCGTTCCAACTGTGGCTGGAAACGCGCGCTGGCGGCACCGTAGCCGATCACGACGATCTGGTCGCCGTTAGCAGCATGGATACCGCCGCAACCGGCGTGGGCATCCGTATCGCAAGAGCCAGCGACAACGCAACGATGGTGCTGAATAAGCTGCCCGCGGCTGATTCAAAAATCAGCTTTGCCCCGGAAGCCGATGGCACCACTATCGTAGGGCTACAAGCCTATTACGTCTCCACTGTAGATTCTAAAGAGATCTCCCCAGGCGAAGCCAACGCCAGCGTTGACGTCACCATCGACTACCGCTAATCCCGTATACCGTCTCTTTCCATCCCTTCTTCCCGCTGAGATGGAAAGAGACGTTTTTTGACATCAGGTTAAGGATTACAGCGATGAAAAAAAACACCGCGCTCGCTTTGGCATTGGTGCTGGGCAGTTGGGTCAGCCAAAGCCTCGCTGGCGGTATTGTGCTACAGAGAACCCGTGTCATCTACGATGCCGGGAAAAAAGAGGCCGCACTGCCGGTGGCTAACCGCAGTGAAGGTCTGCCTTATTTATTGCAGTCGTGGGTCGACAATGCACAGGGAACCGCACGAGGCCCCTTTATTATTACGCCGCCGCTTTTTCGCCTCGATGCTGATAACGATTCATCATTACGAATTATAAAATCATCTGAAAACATTGCTAACGATAAAGAATCGTTGTTCTTTATTAATGTGCGCGCTATTCCTGCCAAAAACCAAACCACCGATGCGAATAATAATACGCTAACGCTGGTATTTAAAACACGAATAAAACTATTTTATCGCCCGACAAATTTAGTCGGCAAGCCTTACGACGCTTATAAATCTCTTGAATATAAATATAGCAATAATGAGTTAGATATATATAACCCATCGGCTTATCACGTCGTATTCGCCGGTCTTGCGCTAGGGAAAACCGATCTCACGAATAAAATCGATTACATCGCTCCCGGCGAGCATAAACGGCTGGCTGTCCCCGCCGCCGCAGGGAAAACGGTGCAGTGGGCCGCGATCAACGACTATGGCGGTACCACCAAAACAGAAACCCAGACGCTGCAATAAGCCGCGCCTCACGATGATAGCTCTCAGGGAATGACAAGCGATATGACGCAAAGAACGCCGAATTTATCAACCGTGAAGCCACTTGCCTTCTGGTTGCACTGCGCAATCGCCAGCGGATGCCTGGCCTCCGGCCATGCCTGGGCCGGTGACTTCTACTTTGACCCAACCCTTCTGGAAACGGAGAAAAGCGGCCAACAGGCGGTGGATCTGGCGGTATTTTCGCAGAATAACGCCCAGCTTCCCGGCGAATATATTGTTGATATTTATATTAACAACAAGAAAACCGGCCAGCGTAAGCTGCCGTTCGTTGCAGGTAAAGAACACCAGTTGATTCCTCAGTTCACCCTCGGGCAATTGCGTGAACTGGGCTTTAAAATCGACAACTATCCACAGTTGGCGGAGCAGGACAACGCCACGACGGTTGCCGACCTGACGCAGGCGATTCCCGGCAGCATCTCACAGTTTGATATCAACCACAGCCGACTGAATCTCAGCGTGCCGCAGATTGCCCTTTACCGTGACGCCCGCGGCTATGTAGATCCTGCTCGTTGGGACGACGGGATGCCGGTTTTGTTCACCAACTACAACTTTAGCGGTTCGCAAAACCAGTACGACAACGACAGCGATCGGCGCCAGTATCTGAATATGCAAAATGGCGCCAACATCGGCCCCTGGCGACTACGCAATTACTCGACCTGGGCGCACAGCGATAATGACACGCGTTGGGATAGCATTAATAGCTGGCTACAACGGGATATCAAAAGCCTGAAATCGCAGCTGGTGATAGGCGAGAGCGCCACCGAAGGCACGGTGTTCTCCAGCTATCAGTTTACCGGCGTGCGGCTGTACTCTGATGAAACCATGCTACCCAACAGCCAGCGCGGTTTTGCGCCGACCATTCGCGGCATCGCCAACTCCAGCGCTATCGTTACGGTACGGCAAAACGGCTACATCCTGTATCAAAGCAACGTTCCGGCGGGGGCTTTTGAAATCAACGATCTCTACCCTTCGGCGTTCAGCGGCGACTTAGACGTCACTATCGAAGAAGCCGACGGCAGCATACGTCATTTCGTCCAGCCGTTCTCCGCGCTGCCGCAGATGCAAAGACCGGGTTATCTAAAATACAGCGTCACCGCGGGGCGCTTTCGCGCTGCCAGCTCGCAGGATAGCCACGAGCCGGAGTTCCTTGAAAGCACCGCCAGCTATGGTCTGAACAACGCGTTCACGCTTTACGGCGGCCTGAACGCCTCGCAGGACTACCGAGCGCTGGCGCTGGGCCTCGGCTCTACGCTTGGCGTTCTGGGAGCAGTATCGATGGACGTCAGCCGCGCGGACACTCAGCTTGATAACGATGAAAGCTATCATGGCTACAGCTGGCGCACCCAGTACATCAAAGACCTACCGGAAAGCGGCACCAGCGTGTCGCTAAGCTACTACCGCTACACCAGCAGCGGTTATTTCAACTTCTCCGACGCCAACCAGAAGGGTATCAACGGCGGCGATCACCTGCGCAATGAAGCTCAGTTCACTGTCAGCCAGACGTTGTTTTCTGGTATCAGTTTCTACGCCTCTGGCTCGCAGCAGGAGTACTGGGATCGCGAGCAGCAGGATAAAAACCTGTCCATTGGCCTGAACGGCAATCTGTGGGGCGTGAGCTATAACCTCAGCGGCCAGTTTACCGACTCACATGACAGCGACAACGACCGTACGCTGTCGCTCAGCCTGAGCGTGCCGTTGGATCGCTGGCTGTCGCATGCGCAGGCAACCTGGCGCACCACTGACCAGCGCGATCGCGCTACTCAGCACGAAGTGGGCATCAATGGCTCGCTGCTGGAAGACCGTCGGCTGACTTATAACCTGAAACAACGGCAAAGCGAAGGCGGCGATCCGGGCAGCAGCAGTCTGTACGGCAGCTACCGTTCTGCCTACGGCACCGTGAATGCCGGTTACGACTACAGCAGCGATAACCGCCAACTGAGCTACGGTCTCTCTGGTGGTATTGTCGCCCATCGTCACGGCGTGACCCTGTCGCAGTCGCTGGGCAATGCCTTTGCGCTGATTGACGCCAACGGCGCGGCAGGGATCCGGGTGAAAAATTACCCCGGCATCGCCACCGACTATTTTGGCTATGCCGTGATCCCCTATCTGACCGCGTATCAGGAAAACGCCATCTCTCTCGATACCACAATGATGCCGGATAACGTCGACGTCACCGAAACGGTGCGCACCGTAGTGCCTAATCGCGGTGCCGCCGTAACGGCACACTTTATTGCCCGGACCGGCTACCGCGTACTGCTGAAACTCACCGATGCGCGCGGAAAAGCACTGCCCTTCGGCGCCATCGCCAGCAGTCAGACGCAGCAGAGCATCGTCGATGAAGGTGGCGTGCTGTATATCACTGGTGTAAACAGCCAGCCGCAGATCTGGTCCGTGCGCTGGGGTAATCAGCCAGATCAACAGTGCCAGTTTACCTTCAGCCTGCCGGAAGATTCTGCTCGCAACACCGCAATACAAAATGGGAACGCGCTATGTCAATAAAGAGTCTGTGGATGAAAAATGGGATTACCGCCGTGCTACTGGCGCTACCTATCACCCCGGTCTACGCGGTGAACGGGGCCTGCTCCGCGACGGGAAGCTTTAACGTCAATATAGCCAGCGACTGGACGCAAGCACAGAACGTCGCGGGAACCTCGCTGGAACTGCCAACGCCGCTCTCAGGCAATGCTTATCAAATCGATTGCAGCTGTAGCGCGGGTAGCAAAGTGGCGTTGTACTATACGGTCACCAGCGCGCTATCTAAAAACGGTAAACTCAGCGGCTTTTACCAGTTGAATGATAATCTGGATATTAAAACTGAAGTTGATGACATTCCTGGGAAGACGGCGGTCACGCCGCTGAACACTAAACCTATCCAGGAAAGTGGCTCTTACAGCCCCAGCAGCAGCAAAGGTAGCGTGTGCACGGCTGACCCAGCGGAGATCCGCGCCGCGCCGGTAACCATTGGCGCGAGCACCCGTTTTACGCTGTACGTCACCAAACCCTTCCTGGGGGAACTGGTAATTCCAGACACCCTGGTCGCCTCAGTACAGGCCGGATGGACCAGTTCGTCCACCCCACCATCGGTGAGCAGCATGGAAGATATCGCCGAACTGCGCATCCAGGGGAGCATCACCGTGCCCCAGGATTGTAAAATCAACCAGGGCGACGTGATTCAGGTCGATCTCGGTTTTATCAACGCCAACCGTTTCACCACCAAGGACCAGATGCCGGACGGCTATACACCGGTCAATTTTGACATTCACTATGACTGCGGTGATACCTCAACCATCAAAAATAGCATGGAAATGAGGATTGATGCTGATGATGTGATTGAGCAGTACACGTTAGTCGCCCGCCGCCAGGAAGCCAATAACGTCCCGGACATCGGTGTGAGAATGGCCCGTATCGACGGGACCCATGTCAATGTCCCGTTCACAAATGGATTGATCAATATCGATCCTTCCGGCAAGGGAGTAATCAACCTGGAAGCCTGGCCGATTAATATGCTCGGCGGCACGCCCGCGCCGGGGAAATTTAGCGGTACCGCAACCATCACCGTTCTCGTGAAATAATGGCTCACAACATCGGCTGGCGCTGAGCCAGTTCGATAAAATGCTGCAGGGCGGGCTTTAGCTCGCCTTTTTTCCACGCCATCAACAGCGCAATGGTCGGGACATCGCCAACAATAGGACGGAAAACCACCTGTCCGGTATTAAAATTATTCATATAACCGGGTATCAAAGTCACCCCCAGCCCCATGCCGACCAGGTTCATGGTCACCAGAATGTTGGTTGCCACCTGCACAATGTTGGGCTGGCTTTTTTGTCGCTGAAACCAGTTTTTGACAATCATCGCTAACGCGCCGGAGTAGGCCGGATCGGTACTGACAAAATTCACGCCGTGTAGTTGTTCTGCGGAGATTGCTTGCTCATTCGCTAACGGATGATTCACCGGTAAAACCACTACTAACGGCTCATGAATCAGCTCCAGATAATCGAGATCCGGGCTGTACACCGGGTGGCGCATTAAGCCCACATCCAGCTCTCCACTCAGGATCTTCTCTTCCTGTTCAGTGGTGATCAGACTCACCAGCTCAATGTGCGTATCAGGCTGTTTTAAACGAAACAAAGGCAGCACCTTCGGCAGCAGATTTACCTCTGCGGAAGGGACAAAACCGATGGCGAAATGATTATCTTCCTGCACCGTTTTACGGGCACGAACTTTGGCGTTTTCCGCCTGTTCGAGGATCGCCAGCGCATCTTGTAAAAAGCACTCTCCCGCCGCCGTCAGCGCAACTTTTCGTTTATCCCGCACCAACAATGGAACGCCCACGCACGTTTCCAGATCGCGGATCTGGCTGCTTAACGACGGCTGAGAGGTATGCAGCTTTTCTGCCGCTCGGGTGAAATTCAGCGCCTGCGCCACCGCTACGAAATAGCGTAAGTGCCTCAGTTCCATGCCCTTCTCCTTGTTATCGAAAAAATGTCTCAACTGGTAGAAATTTACTATTTCACAGATTGATAACTAAACAGCAACATCCTTAGGGTACAAAAAAAGAAGGTCAATACATCTTAGCTTTCAGGATTAAAAAATATGACCACACCCTCAAATTTAGACATCTACCAACTGATCGATACGCAAAACGGTCGCGTAACCCCACGAATTTATACCGACCCTGAAATTTACCAACTGGAGCTGGAACGCATCTTCGGACGCTGCTGGTTATTTCTCGCCCACGAAAGCCAAATCCCCAAACCCGGTGATTTTTTTAACACCTACATGGGCGAGGATGCAGTTGTGGTGGTTCGCCAGAAAGACGGCAGCATCAAAGCGTTTCTCAACCAGTGTCGCCACCGCGCAATGCGCGTCAGCTACGCCGACTGCGGTAATACCCGCGCCTTCACCTGCCCGTATCACGGCTGGTCGTACGGCATTAACGGCGAGCTGATCGACGTCCCGCTGGAACCGCGCGCCTACCCGCAAGGGCTGTGCAAATCGCACTGGGGGCTGAACGAAGTTCCTGGCGTAGAGAGCTACAAGGGACTGATTTTCGGCAACTGGGATACCTCCGCGCCTGCGCTGCGCGATTATCTCGGCGACATCGCCTGGTATCTCGACGGTGTGCTGGATCGTCGTGAAGGCGGCACCGAAATCGTCGGTGGCGTACAAAAGTGGACCATCGATTGTAACTGGAAATTCCCCGCCGAACAGTTTGCCAGCGACCAGTATCACGCGCTGTTCAGCCATGCCTCGGCCGTGCAGGTGCTGGGGGCAAAAGACGACGGCAGCGATAAACGCCTGGGAGACGGACAAACCGCCCGCCCGGTGTGGGAAACCGCCAAAGACGCACTACAGTTCGGTCAGGATGGGCACGGTAGCGGATTTTTCTTTACCGAAAATCCTGATGCCAATGTCTGGGTCGACGGCGAAGTCTCCAGCTACTACCGTGACACCTACGCGGAAGCCGAGCAGCGTCTGGGTAAAGTTCGCGCCCTGCGTCTGGCCGGTCACAACAACATTTTCCCAACGCTTTCCTGGCTCAACGGTACTGCCACCTTAAGGGTCTGGCATCCGCGCGGGCCGGATCAAGTTGAAGTGTGGGCATTCTGTATTACCGATAAAGCCGCCTCTGATGAAGTGAAAGCCGCGTTTGAAAACAGCGCAACGCGGGCTTTTGGCCCCGCCGGATTCCTGGAGCAGGACGACTCGGAAAACTGGTGTGAAATACAAAAACTGTTGAAGGGTCATCGCGCACGCAACACCAGGTTGTGTCTGGAAATGGGGCTTGGCCAGGAGAAACGTCGTGAAGACGGCATTCCGGGGATCACCAACTACATCTTTTCGGAAACCGCCGCGCGCGGCATGTATCAGCGCTGGGCCGATTTGCTCAGCAGCGAAAGCTGGCAGGAAGTGCAGGAGAAAACCGCAGCTTACCAGCAGGAGGTGATGAAATGAGCACCTTAGTTTCTCAGGAACTACACCACCGCATTACACAGTTTCTCTACCATGAAGCCAGCCTGCTGGATGACTGGAAGTTTCGTGACTGGCTGGCACAACTGGATGAAGACATTCGCTACACCATGCGTACGACGGTCAATGCCCAGACGCGCGATCGTCGCAAAGGCGTGCAGCCGCCGACCACCTGGATTTTCAACGACAACAAAGACCAGCTCGAACGTCGTATCGCGCGGCTGGAAACCGGCATGGCCTGGGCGGAAGAGCCACCGTCGCGTACCCGGCACCTGATCAGCAACTGCCAGGTCAGTGAAACTGGAGTTCCCGACGTCTTTGCCGTGCGCCTTAATTATCTGCTGTATCGCGCGCAAAAAGAGCGCGATGAAACCTTTTACGTCGGCATGCGCATAGACAAAGTGCGCCGTTTGCCGGGCGATGAGTGGCGCTTACTGGAGCGTGAGATCGTGCTGGATCAAGCGGTGATCACCTCCCATAACCTGAGTGTACTGTTCTGATGAGTCGTGTTTATGCCTGCCCCGTAGGGGATTTGCCGGAGGGTGAAGCGCTCCGGCTTGATACTTCGCCCGTCATCGCGCTGTTCAACGTTGGCGGCGAGTTCTATGCCATTAACGATCGCTGTAGCCACGGTAACGCCTCGATGTCGGAAGGCTATCTGGAAGACGACGCTACGGTGGAATGCCCGCTGCATGCCGCCAGTTTTTGCCTGAGAACCGGCAAGGCGTTGTGTCTACCCGCCACCGATCCGCTAACCACCTACGCAGTATATGTGGACGGTAGCGATGTGTTTGTTGATATTCCAGAGGACGCAAGATGAGCGATTTACGCGATAACGTGGTCTTTATCACCGGCGGCGGCTCCGGTCTTGGCCTGGCGCTGGTCGAGCGTTTCATCGAGGAAGGTGCGCGGGTCGCCACGCTGGAGCTGTCGCCAGCTAAAGTTGCCAGCCTGCGTCAGCGCTTTGGCGAACATGTGCTGGCAGTCGAAGGCAACGTCACCTGCTACGCCGACTATCAGCGCGCGGTAGATCAAATCCTGACGCATTACGGTACGCTGGACTGTTTTATCGGAAATGCGGGGATATGGGATCACAACGCCTCGTTGGTCAATACGCCTGCGGATGCGCTGGAGAGCGGCTTTCATGAGCTGTTTAACGTCAACGTGCTGGGCTATCTGCTGGGCGCAAAAGCCTGTGCCCCTGCACTTATCGCCAGCGAAGGCAGCATCATCTTTACCCTGTCCAATGCGTCGTGGTATCCCGGCGGCGGCGGCCCGCTGTATACCGCCAGCAAACATGCGGCTACCGGGCTGATTCGCCAGCTGGCATACGAGCTGGCACCAAAGGTTCGTGTTAACGGTGTCGGTCCATGCGGTATGGCGACAGATCTACGCGGCCCGCAGGCGCTGGGACAAAACGATACATCGATTATGCAGTCGCTGACGCCGGAAAAAATCGCCGCTATTTTGCCACTACAGTTTTTCCCGGAGCCGGCGGATTTTACCGGCCCGTATGTGATGCTGGCGTCAAGGCGTAACAACCGCACATTGAGCGGCGTGATGATCAATGCCGACGCCGGTCTGGGTATTCGCGGTATTCGTCACGTCGCCGCCGGACTGGATCTCTGAGGAGGCGTTATGAACCCAAAAACTATCGCTATCGTCGGCGGCGGTCAGTCGGCAGCTATGGCTGCCGCTGCACTGCGCCAACAAGGATTTGACGGCGAATTACACCTGTTTTCCGATGAGCAACATCTGCCCTACGAACGCCCACCGCTCTCCAAAGCGATGCTACTGGACGATAATCCGCAACTTCAGCCGATACTCCCCGCTGACTGGTGGCGGGAACACAACGTACAGCTGCATCTGGGGGTTACTGTGCGGACGCTCGGCCGCCAAACGCATCAGTTGGTGCTGGCTAATGGGCAGAGTTATCCATGGGATCGGCTACTGATTGCGACGGGCGCTGCGGCACGCCCCCTTCCGCAACTGGATAAGCTGGGCGATCGTTGCTTCACCCTGCGCCACGCGGGCGATGCCGAGCGCCTGCGCGACAATTTATTGCCGGGCAAGTCGATTGTCATTGTCGGTGCGGGCACCATTGGTCTGGAACTGGCGGCCAGCGCGACTCAACGTGGCTGTCAGGTGACGGTGGTGGAGCTGGCGCCAACGGTCATGGGCCGCAACGCGCCTGCTCCGGTGCGCGACTATCTGCTAGCCCGCCACCAACTTGCGGGCGTGCGAGTACTGCTTAACAGCACTATTGAGCATGTCGAAGCAGGAGAGTGTCTCTCGCTCACGCTACAAAACGGCGAAACTCTCACCGCTGATGCGGTGATCTATGGCATCGGTATCGTGGCGAACGATATGCTGGCCCGCGAAGCGGGGCTGGAGACGGCGAACGGCATTATCGTTGATACCGCCTGCACCACCTCCGATCCCGCGATTTTCGCCGCCGGTGACGTAGCGATAACGCGCCAGGCTGACGGTTCGTTAGTACGCGTCGAAAGCTGGGAAAACGCCAATTTTCAGGCACAGGTTGCCGCCGCCGCGATGCTCAATCAACCGCAGCCAGCAGCAACGCCGGGCTGGTTCTGGACCGATCAATATCGCGATAATTTGCAGTTTATTGGCGAAATGCAGGGAGACAGCTGGCTCATACGCGGCAATTCAGATGCGCAGAGAGCAATATGGTTTAACCTACAGGATGACGTGATTGTCGGCGCAGTAACGTTGAATCAGGGCCGAGAAATACGTTTATTGAGAAAATGGATTCAGGCAAAGAAAAAGCCGCCAGTGGCGGCTTTAATCGATGAAACAATCTTGCTTAAGTCAATATAACTGCCGGATGGCACTTCGTTTATCTGGCCTACATGTGAGTTACCTGTAGGCCGGATAAGATGTTTACACCACCATCTGGCAATCCGTATTACTTACGCGTAAACCGGGAAACGTGCACAGATATCGAGCACTTTACCTTTGACGCGCTCGATAACAGCTTCGTCATTGATGTTGTCCAGAACGTCACACATCCAGCCAGCCAGCTCTTTCACTTCAGCTTCTTTAAAGCCACGGCGAGTCACAGCCGGAGAACCGATACGGATACCGGAAGTCACAAACGGGCTCTTCGGATCGTTCGGTACGCTGTTTTTGTTAACGGTGATGTTAGCACGGCCCAGCGCGGCGTCAGCTTCTTTACCGGTCAGGTTTTTATCAACCAGATCCAGCAGGAACAGGTGGTTTTCAGTACCGCCAGAAACCACTTTGTAGCCACGGTTCAGGAACACTTCCACCATCGCTTTGGCGTTTTTGGCAACCTGCTGTTGGTAAACCTTGAACTCAGGCTCCATCGCTTCTTTCAGCGCCACAGCTTTCGCCGCGATCACGTGCATCAGCGGGCCGCCCTGCGCGCTTGGGAACACAGCGGAGTTCAGTTTTTTGTACAGCTCTTCGTCACCGCCTTTCGCCAGGATCAGGCCACCGCGCGGACCCGCCAGGGTTTTGTGGGTAGTGGTGGTCACAACGTGTGCGTGTGGAACCGGGTTCGGATAAACGCCCGCGGCAATCAGACCCGCAACGTGCGCCATATCGACGAACAGGTATGCACCGATGCTGTCGGCGATTTCGCGCATTTTTGCCCAGTCAACAACGCCGGAGTAAGCAGAGAAGCCACCGATGATCATCTTCGGTTTGTGCTCTTTGGCCTGCTTCGCCATGTCTTCGTAGTCAATTTTGCCGGACTCATCAATACCGTAAGGGATGATGTTGTACAGTTTGCCGGAGAAGTTAACCGGGGAGCCGTGAGTCAGGTGGCCGCCTTGTGCCAGGTTCATACCCAGAACGGTATCGCCCGGTTGCAGCAGAGCGGTGTAAACAGCGAAGTTAGCCTGAGAACCAGAGTGCGGCTGTACGTTGGCGTAGTCAGCGCCAAACAGCTCTTTTGCACGATCGATAGCCAGTTGCTCAACGATATCAACGTACTCGCAACCGCCGTAGTAGCGCTTGCCCGGATAACCTTCAGCGTATTTGTTGGTCAGCTGAGAACCCTGCGCCTGCATAACACGCGGGCTGGTGTAGTTTTCGGAGGCGATCAGTTCGATGTGCTCTTCCTGACGTACTTTTTCCTGCTCCATAGCCTGCCACAGTTCGGCATCATAATCGGCAATGTTCATTTCACGCTTTAACATCCGCATCTCCTGACTCAGCTAACAATAGAATTTCGGCCTAAAAAGGCAGTCCCTAGGACTTCGGCCAACAGTATAACCGAATCATTCTTCGATAACAGGTCTTGACAAAGGATTTTACGCAAACGATTACCTTCGCGGTACGCAAGGCTTTGGAGAACAAAGGTCTGCTGAATTTCAACGGATTTCTTTTCAGGTTTGTGATGCAGATTTTTCACGATGTAACCTTTACAACGCAAAGTTACAAAGAACCATTTACAATGCAGGGGTATTTTTTATAAGATGTATTTGACATACATCATTAAAGTCTCAGATAAAGGAAGACCGTATGCTTGACGCACAAACCATCGCTACAGTGAAAGCCACCATTCCCCTGCTGGTTGAAACAGGCCCGAAGCTGACCGCCCATTTCTACGACCGCATGTTTACGCATAACCCAGAGCTGAAAGAAATCTTCAACATGAGTAATCAGCGTAATGGCGATCAGCGTGAAGCGCTGTTTAATGCTATTGCCGCGTATGCCAGCAATATCGAAAATCTGGCGGCACTGTTGCCGGCTGTTGAGAAAATCGCACAGAAGCATACCAGCTTCCAGATTAAACCCGAGCAGTACAACATCGTGGGTGGCCATTTACTGGCAACGCTGGACGAAATGTTCAGCCCAGGCCAGGAAGTTCTGGATGCGTGGGGCAAAGCATACGGCGTGCTGGCGAACGTTTTCATCAACCGTGAAGCGCAAATCTACAGCGAAAATGCCAATAAAAATGGCGGCTGGGAAGGTACCCGTCTTTTCCGCATCGTGGCAAAAACCCCACGCAGTGCACTTATCACCAGCTTTGAATTTGAACCTGTCGATGGTGGCGCAGTGGCTGAATATCATCCGGGGCAATACCTGGGCGTCTGGTTAAAGCCGGAAGGTTTCCCGCATCAGGAAATTCGTCAGTACTCACTGACCCGTAAACCCGATGGCAAAGGCTACCGTATTGCGGTTAAGCGTGAAGACGGTGGTCAGGTTTCAACCTGGCTGCACAACCATGCGAATGTTGGCGACGTTGTTCACCTGGCCGCACCTGCGGGCGATTTCTTTATGGACGTCGCGACCGACACCCCGGTATCTCTGATCTCCGCGGGCGTGGGACAAACCCCAATGTTGGCGATGCTGGATACGCTGGCAAAAGCGAAGCATACGGCGCAGGTTAACTGGTTCCACGCGGCAGAAAATGGTGACGTGCATGCCTTCGCTGATGAAGTCAATGAACTCGGCAAAACGCTGCCACGCTTTAGCGCACACACCTGGTATCGTGAGCCAACCGAAGTCGATCGCGCGAAAGGTGCGTTTGATAGCGTAGGTCTGATGGATTTGAACAAACTGGAAAGCGCAATTAGCGATCCGGCGATGCAGTTTTATCTGTGCGGTCCGGTTGGTTTCATGCAGTTCGCCGCGAAGCAGCTGGTCGGTCTGGGCGTGAAAAACGAGAACATTCATTACGAATGCTTCGGTCCGCACAAAGTCTTGTAATGTGTTACGCGAGTAGGCCGGATAAGGCGTTTACGCCGCCATCCGGCAATCACTCTACCTGATGCGCTACGTTTATCAGGCCTACAAATTAACGGCGCGGCTTAGATTGCCGCGTCGTCTTCTTCACCGGTACGAATACGAATAACGCGTGCCACGTCGAAGACAAAAATCTTACCGTCGCCGATCTTGCCGGTCTGGGCAGTACGAATAATGGTGTCGACGCAGGTATCGACGATGTCGTCGGTAACCACAATTTCAATTTTTACCTTCGGCAGAAAATCCACCATATATTCCGCGCCACGGTACAGCTCGGTATGGCCTTTCTGACGGCCAAAGCCTTTCACTTCTGTCACAGTCATACCGGTAATGCCGACTTCTGCCAGCGCTTCGCGGACATCGTCCAGCTTGAAGGGTTTAATAATCGCATCAATCTTTTTCATGCTATTCCTTGAAAAGGTCGCCTGTCTTTTGATCAAATAAAGCTAACATAATCCGCAGATTTATTCTTTGAAATCGTTTGCATCCAGCTCGTGCCGAGAAAGCAATTTATAGAATTCGGTGCGGTTGCGCCCCGCCATTCTTGCCGCATGGGTCACATTGCCCTTGGTGATTTGCAGCAGCTTACGCAGATAGTTGAGCTCAAACTGGTTACGCGCCTCAACAAAGGTCGGCAGCGCGGTGTTTTCCCCTTCCAGCGCCTGCTCCACCAGCGCGTCGCTGATCACCGGCGAAGAGGTCAACGCCACGCACTGCTCAATCACGTTGACCAGCTGACGCACGTTGCCCGGCCAGCTGGCGGTCATTAACCGCTTCATGGCATCGGTTGAAAAGGCGCGTACGAACGGTTTGTGCCGTTCAGCAGACTGGCGCAGCAGATGGTTCGCCAGCAGCGGAATATCTTCCGTACGCTCGGCCAGCGCAGGGATCTTCAGGCTCACCACGTTGAGGCGATAGTACAAATCCTCACGAAATTCACCCCGAGCCATCGCTTTGGGTAAATCGCGGTGGGTCGCAGAAACGATCCGCACATCAATGTCGATATCGCGGTTACTGCCCAACGGTCTGACTTTTCGTTCCTGCAATACGCGCAGCAGTTTCACCTGTAACGGCGCAGGCATATCGCCAATCTCATCGAGAAACAGCGTGCCGCCTTCCGCGGCCTGAAACAGCCCTTCACGATTGCTCACCGCACCGGTAAAAGCCCCCCGTGCATGACCAAACAGTTCTGATTCCAGCAGTTGTTCCGGCAACGCACCGCAGTTAATGGCAATGAAAGGTTTTTGGCTGCGTGGGCTGGCGTTGTGAATAGCCTGAGCGAAAACTTCTTTCCCGGTTCCGCTTTGGCCGTTAATCAAGACGCTAACGTCCGATTGCGCCACCATCCGCGCCTGTTCCAGCAGGCGTAGCATCAGCGGGCTGCGGGTAACGATAGATTCGCGCCAGCTGTCATCGGTGGCGGGCGCAGACTGTTCCAGCGCCCCGTCAATCGCGTGATATAACGCGTCCTTGTCGACTGGTTTAGTGAGGAAACTGAACACCCCTTGCTGGGTCGCCGCAACAGCGTCCGGGATGGAGCCGTGAGCGGTCAGGATAATCACCGGCATCCCAGGCTGTACTTTCTGGATTTCAGTAAACAGCTGCATGCCGTCCATTTCATCCATGCGCAGATCGCTAATAACCAGATCCACTTTTTCACGGTTCAGCACCCGTAACCCTTCCTGCCCACTTTCCGCGGTCACGACGCTGTAGCCTTCGCTGGTCAGTCGCATTCCAAGTAATTTCAACAGTCCCGGATCGTCATCCACCAGCAGCAGATGCGCGGGCTTACGGCTTATCATGGCGTAACCTCATCGGCAGACGGCGCTGCGCCTTCTTCGTTATCAGGCGTAGTGAGTTTATCGTTCCCGTGCAGCGCATCAGGATTGTAGTTACCGCCAGGTTTGCGCGTGGAAAGCTGGCGCTCAATATCGGTCAGATTCTCCAGCTTGCGGGTCGTGAGATCGAGCTGGGACTGCAAATGCTGCTGCTGTTGGCGCAGCGTATCGAGATCGCTGTCGGACGCCTGCTGGAGTTTACTGTAGCGCATACGCTCTTCGGCAAGCTGCAACTGCAACGTTTGGCTGCTGCGCCAGACCTGATACAGCGGGCGTACCTGCGGCGGAATTTGCGGGCTTAACGCATCGAGGCGCGTAACAGCCTCCCGCCTTTCAGGCGGCGTAATGTTGGCATTATCGAGCAGGATCCCACGCCTGAAAGCGCCCTGCCAGGTATCTGTCATCAGGGTGCTGGCTTCACTACGCGCCTGCACCGGCATCAGGCGATTGGCACAATCCATCGCCCTCAGCCAGTACAACGGATTGGTTTCTGTGGACTGGCCAGACAGCGACCAGATATCCGTACAGTCGGTTGCAAGGTAGTCTGCCAGTTGATTAGGCGGAATTTTCTCCTGCGAAGGATCGCCGATAATATGATTCACCGCGTTCGGGACACAACCAACCAGCGCCAGGCACGGCAGGCTTGCGAGGATGACGCGACGAAGAAAATGTCGTTTAAGCATTCGGACAACAACGTATGGCATACTCACCAGACTTAGGTTTATTTTAGTGATTTTTCGCAGCAGCTAGCGGCAGTTCTATGCGAAAACAAACGTTTTGCGCATGGTCATCAACCAGATACAGCTTGCCCCGCATACGGCGGATGCAATCTCTGGCAATGCTTAGCCCCAACCCGCTTCCTTTTACCGCCCCTTTTCGCTGATGACTCCCCTGGAAAAAAGGCTCGAAGATCATGGTCTGTTCTGCTTCTGGAATCGGTGTGCCGGTATTCATTACATCGATGTATACCGTTGAGCCATGCAAACTGCTGCGGATCCAAATGTTACCGGATTCAGCACCATAGTGCACCGCATTGGAATAAAGATTGTCCAGCACGCTCATCAACAGCATCGGTTCTGCCAGGCAGGTGTTCACCGCAAGCGCAACATCAGTATGTATCATTTTGGCGCGAGCGGGCAGGCTATGCGCAGAAACAACGCTTTCCACCAGCGGCGTGATTTCCACACTTTCAAGTTCCACCTCGTCATCAGCCAGCTTGCGGTTGTAATCAAGGAGTTGTTCAATCAGCTTTTGCAGGTTGCGGCTGCTGTCATCCAGAATACCGACCACCTCTTTTTGCTCCGCTGTTAACGGGCCAACCACCTGATCGGCCAACAATTCGGTACCTTCGCGCATGCTCGCCAGCGGTGTTTTCAGCTCATGGGAAAGATGGCGTAAAAACTGATGCCGTTGCGACTCAAGCCAGGAGAGGCGTTCGCTTAACCAGATGATACGCTGCCCCACGGATCTCAATTCCCGTGGCCCGGTAAATAATACGCTATCCCCCAGCGAGCGCCCTTCTCCCAGACAGTTGATCATCCGTTCAATGCCCTTCACCGGACCGATAATCATGCGGGTAAACAGCAAGACCATCGCCAGGCTGACGAGAAACAGCACCAGTGCCTGCCAGCCAAAAAACTGCCCACGTTCGGCTATTTCCTGCTGTAACTGCTGCCCACGAGAAAAGACCACGGTACGCGTCGCTTGCACCATCTCGGTATTGGCATTGGCGAATGCTTCCAGTCGTGCAGCCGACACACTGTCAGGACCACTGTTTTTACACTGCAACTGCGCGAGATCGTTAAGATCCTGACGCAACGCCTGGTAGAGCTTGGTATCCGGCAACACCCCCGCATGCGCATCCAGCATGTCGCTGTAGCGTTTACGCTGGCTTTGGTAGACCCTGGCCAATGTTGGGTCATCAAGCACGCAGTATTGCCGATAGCTGCGCTCCATCTCCAGCGCGACGTTGGTCATCGCCTCGCTGCGTCTGGCATCAATCAGCGTGGTGCGGTTGGTCAGCGCAGCCTGCGCGCTCAGGGCATTCAGACTTTGCCATGCCTGCCAGGCCAGAACTAACAACGGCAGCAGGATAAGCAAGAAGGCCAACGTCACCAATTGACGTAAAGATCGGGGAAAAACTGACCAGCGCTTCAAGGCGTTACTCTCAATGGACAGGAATAGATTGATGCTAACTGAGGGGAACGCCAGATACAACAAAGCCGGGATTAACCCGGCTTTGTTATGGAATAAGGCGGTGCCTAACTCGACGTTTCGCCCGGAGGTTGATATGAGCAATGCTAATATCAGATGTTGGACGGCAGGCACCTTGTTGTGCGTCATTCGAAGTTTATGTAGCACGTCCCGAAGGGGCTGACATAAGAAGGTGAATGAGCCACTGGTTAATATTATGCAGCATCTGTGCCAATATTCAAAACACTTTATTAACACAATGATAAGTATGAAAAATATTATTATTTTCACAAATAACAATTCTGGCTGTTTTTTGTTCTCTCTGTCGCCAACCAGCGACACTTGCAGCACTTAAAAACAAATCACTATTAAATCAAATAATTAAACGTCTCTTTTTGACGACACCGCAACCCTATCCATGTCGGCATTTCCCGACACTTTACTTTTAGGTGCAAGCGCTGAGTTTATTGCCGGATGGCGGCGTGAACGCCTTATCCGGCCTACAACCGCATTTTCCCTGTAGGCCTGATAAGCGTAGCGTCATCAGGCGGGTTCCATCCGGCAGACAAAAAAAGCCCCTCGTGAAGAGGGGCTTGATGACTATTGCGCGAATTAACCGAGCTGTTTACGCGCGTTGCGGAAAATACGCATCCACGGGCTATCCTCGCCCCAGTTTTCCGGGTGCCAGGAGTTGCTCACGGTACGGAACACACGTTCCGGGTGCGGCATCATAATGGTGACGCGACCATTTTCAGTGGTCACTGCAGTAATACCGTTCGGCGAACCGTTCGGGTTAGCCGGATAGGTCTCGGTCACCTTACCGAAGTTATCAACATAGCGCAGCGCCACCAGACCTTTGCTCTCAAGCTGAGCCAGATGCGCACCGTCACGCACTTCGACACGACCTTCACCGTGAGAAACGGCAATCGGCATCATCGACCCCACCATATCGGCAAGCAGCAAAGACGGGCTTTGCGTCACTTCGACCAAGCTGAAGCGGGCTTCAAAGCGGTCAGAGTGGTTACGCACAAAGCGCGGCCACAGGTCACTTCCCGGGATCAGCTCACGCAGGTTAGACATCATCTGACAACCGTTACACACGCCGAGAGCCAGCGTTTGCGGGCGATGGAAGAAGGTTTCGAACTCATCACGGACGCGGTTGTTGAACAGAATCGACTTCGCCCAACCTTCCCCAGCGCCAAGCACATCGCCGTAAGAGAAACCGCCGCAGGCCACCAGCGCCTGGAAATTACCCAGGCCGATACGTCCGCCCAGCAGGTCGCTCATGTGCACATCGATGGCGTCGAAACCCGCACGGTGGAAGGCGGCTGCCATCTCAACGTGGGAGTTCACACCCTGCTCACGCAGTACGGCCACTTTGGGACGCGCACCGGTGGCGATGTACGGAGCGGCAACATCTTCGTTGATATCAAACGACAGTTTAACGTTGAGACCAGGGTCCGCATCGTTAGTTTTAGCGTCGTGTTCCTGATCGGCACATTCCGGGTTGTCACGCAGACGCTGCATCTGCCAGGTGGTTTCCGCCCACCACATACGCAGGGTAGTACGGCTTTCGCTAAACACCGGCTGGTCGTTAGCGGTCAGGTTGAAGCGGTCGCCTTCAACGGCTTTACCGAGGAAGTGTACGCAGTCTGCCAGGCCGTGGGCAGCCAGAATCGCTTCCACCGCCTCACGTTCAGCAGCACGAACCTGAATCACCGCACCCAGTTCTTCGCTAAACAGCGCCGCCAGACGATCTTCACCCAGAGAGTGGATATCAGCGTCAATACCGCAGTGACCGGCGAAGGCCATTTCCGCCAGCGTAACCAGCAGACCGCCGTCAGAACGGTCATGATAGGCCAGCAGCTTACGCGCAGCGACCAGCGCCTGAATCGCATCGTAGAAGCCTTTCAGTTGCTCAACGTTACGCACGTCGGCAGGCTTATCACCCAGTTGACGGTAAACCTGCGCCAGCGACGTTGCGCCCAGCGCATTGTGACCAAGACCGAGGTCAATCAGCAGCAGGGCGTTGTCTTCAGTAGAGAGCTGCGGGGTAATGGTGTGGCGCACATCTTCCACGCGGGCAAAGGCGGTGATCACCAGCGACAGTGGCGAGGTCATTTCACGCTGCTCGTTACCTTCCTGCCAGCGGGTTTTCATCGACATAGAGTCTTTGCCCACTGGAATGGTCAGGCCGAGCGCCGGGCATAGCTCTTCCCCGACGGCTTTTACTGCTTCGTACAGGCCAGCATCTTCACCAGGGTGACCCGCAGCCGCCATCCAGTTTGCCGACAGCTTAATACGTTTGATGTCGCCAATCTGCGTTGCCGCAATGTTGGTCAGCGCTTCACCGACAGCCAGACGCGCAGAGGCAGAGAAGTCCAGTAGCGCAACCGGCGCGCGCTCGCCGATAGACATCGCTTCGCCGTAGTAGCTATCGAGGCTTGCGGTAGTGACCGCGCAGTTGGCGACCGGGATCTGCCATGGACCAACCATCTGGTCACGCGCAACCATGCCGGTAACGGTACGGTCACCGATGGTCACGAGGAACGTTTTCTCCGCGACAGTCGGCAGATGCAGCACGCGGTTAACCGCATCTGCAATCGAGATTTCGTCACGATTCAGGGCATCGCCTTTGGCTTTCAGCGTCTGCACATCGCGGGTCATTTTCGGTGTTTTACCCAGCAGCACATCGAGCGGCATGTCGATCGGCTGGTTGTCGAAGTGGCTGTCGCTCAAGGTCAGATGCTGTTCTTCGGTAGCTTCACCAATCACCGCATACGGCGCGCGCTCGCGCTTACACAGTTCGTCAAACAGCGGCAATTGATCGGCAGCAACCGCCAGCACGTAGCGTTCCTGGGATTCGTTACACCAGATTTCCAGCGGACTCATACCCGGCTCGTCGCTGAGGATATCGCGCAGCTGGAACTTACCGCCGCGACCGCCATCGCTTACCAGCTCCGGCATAGCGTTAGACAGTCCACCCGCACCAACGTCATGGATAAACAGAATCGGGTTCGCATCACCCATCTGCCAGCAACGGTCGATAACTTCCTGGCAACGACGTTCCATTTCCGGGTTGTCACGCTGTACGGAAGCGAAATCAAGATCGGCATCAGACTGGCCGGAAGCCATAGAGGAGGCTGCCCCACCGCCAAGACCGATGTTCATCGCCGGGCCGCCGAGGACGATAAGCTTAGCGCCAACGACGATCTCGCCCTTCTGTACGTGATCGGCACGGATGTTACCGATCCCGCCTGCCAGCATGATCGGTTTATGGTAACCGCGCAGCTCTTCGCCGTTGTGGCTGTTGACCTTTTCTTCATAGGTACGGAAGTATCCGGTCAGCGCCGGACGACCAAATTCGTTGTTAAACGCCGCGCCGCCCAGCGGGCCTTCGGTCATGATATCAAGCGCGGTAACAATACGGTCCGGCTTACCGAAGTCTTCTTCCCACGGCTGTTCAAAGCCAGGAATACGCAGGTTGGAAACGGAGAAACCCACCAGCCCGGCTTTCGGTTTTGCACCGCGACCGGTTGCGCCTTCATCGCGGATTTCGCCGCCGGAGCCGGTTGCCGCACCCGGCCACGGAGAGATGGCCGTCGGGTGGTTGTGAGTTTCAACCTTCATCAGGATGTGGGCTGGTTCCTGATGGAAATCGTAGCGGCCGGTTTTGTGGTCGGCAAAATAGCGGCCCACTTCAGAGCCTTCCATTACCGCAGCGTTGTCTTTATAGGCAGACAGCACGTGGTCCGGCGTGGTTTCGAAGGTATTCTTGATCATCTTGAACAGCGACTTCGGCTGCTGTTTACCATCGATAACCCAGTCGGCGTTAAAAATCTTGTGGCGGCAGTGCTCAGAGTTGGCCTGCGCAAACATGTATAGTTCAATATCGTTCGGGTTACGTCCCAGTTTGGTGAACGCATCCTGCAGATAGTCAATTTCGTCTTCCGCCAGCGCCAGACCCAGACGCAGGTTAGCGTCGATCAGCGCCTGACGCCCCTCACCCAGTAGATCAACGCTGGAGACCGGCGCCGGTTGGTGATGGGCAAACAGTTTTTCGGCATCGTTCAGCGCAGAGAAAACCGTTTCCATCATGCGGTCGTGCAGTTCGTCGGCCACCATCTGCCATTGCTCAGCTGTCAGCGTAGAGGCTTCTACATACCAGGCAATGCCACGTTCCAGGCGGCTAATCTGGTGCAGACCGCAGTTGTGGGCAATATCAGTCGCTTTAGAAGACCACGGGGAGATGGTGCCAGGGCGAGGCGTAACCAGCAGCAGTTTGCCTTCCGGGGCGTGGCTTTGCAGAGCAGGACCATATTTCAGCAGGCGTGCAAGCTGCGCGTGCTCATCTTCATTTAACGGTGCATTCAGATCGGCAAAATGGACGTACTCGGCGTAAATGTTGTGGACCTGGAGGTTGGCAGCCTGAAAACGTGCCAGCAGTTTGTTAATACGGAATGCAGACAGTGCAGGTGAACCACGCAGAATTTCCATCATAAGTCTCTCGTCTTCTAAGCTTTCGGTGTGCCCAAGTGGGGGAAACGGGCGTCATTATAAAGAATCTACCGCGCCGACGAAACCGTTTGCGTCGAAATAAAATCGCGACCGTCACTTATCATCAAATGCGGTCAGATTTCTGAATAAGTTGCCAACTGACGCAAGTTTAAGCAAAATGCCGTTCATTAATGACGACTTCACTTCTTAATCAACACCACAGCAGACAGAGACAACGTACGGTTCAGAGAATTAACTAATTGAAAAAATTAAAGATTAATTATCTGTTCATCGGCATATTGACGCTGTTGTTGGCAGCGGCCCTTTGGCCATCTATCCCCTGGTTCGGTAAAGCCGAAAATCGTATCGCCGCCATTCAGTCGCGGGGAGAGCTGCGCGTCAGTACCATTGATTCGCCATTAACTTACGCGACCCTCAACGGCAAAAAATTCGGTCTGGATTATGAACTGGCCCAGGAATTTGCCGACTACTTAGGCGTGAAGTTAAAAGTTACCGTACGCCAGAACATCAGCCAGCTTTTTGACGACCTGGATAACGGCAATGCCGACCTGTTAGCCGCAGGCCTGGTCTATAACAGCGAGCGGGTTAAAAATTACCAGCCCGGCCCGACCTATTATTCGGTTTCACAACAGCTGGTGTACCGGGTTGGGCAATACCGTCCGCGCACGCTTGCCACGGTGAACGAAAACCAGCTGACTATCGCCCCGGGGCACGTGGTAGTTAACGACCTCCAGCAGCTAAAAGAGAAAAAATTTCCCGATCTGAGCTGGAAAGTCGATGACAAAAAGGGCACCACCGAACTGCTTGATGATGTAATCGCCGGAAAGCTGGATTACACCATAGCCGATTCTGTCGCCATCAGCTTATATCAACGCGTTCATCCTGAGCTGGCCGTAGCGCTCGACGTCTCTGACGAACAACCGGTGACCTGGTTTAGTCGGCTGGACGATGACAACACGCTATCTGCCGCCCTACTGGATTTCTTCAACACCATGAATGAAGACGGTTCTCTGGCACGGCTGGAAGAGAAATATCTCGGGCATGGCGATGATTTTGACTATGTCGATACCCGCTCCTTTTTGCGCGCCGTAGACAGCGTGTTGCCGGACCTCAAGCCGCTGTTTGAGAAATATGCGCAAGAGATAGACTGGCGACTGCTGGCCGCTATCTCATATCAGGAGTCACACTGGGATGCGCAGGCCACCTCTCCAACCGGCGTACGCGGGCTGATGATGCTGACCAAAAATACCGCTCAGAGTCTTGGGCTGACCGACCGTACCGATGCCGAACAAAGCATCAGCGGCGGCGCGCGATATTTGCAGGACATGATGAGCAAAGTACCGGATACCGTCCCCGAAGGAGAACGCATCTGGTTTGCGCTTGCAGCCTACAATATGGGTTATGCGCACATGCTGGACGCACGGGCGCTGACGGTGAAAACCAAAGGCAACCCGAACAGTTGGTCCGACGTAAAACAGCGACTACCGCTGCTTAGCCAAAAGCCGTATTACAATAAGTTGACCTATGGTTATGCGCGTGGCCACGAAGCCTACGCCTATGTGGAAAACATCCGTAAATACCAGATTAGCCTGGTGGGATATCTGCAAGAGAAAGAAAAACAGGCGCTAGAAACGCAGCAACTGGCGCAGGATTACCCGGCGGTGACGCCCGCAGAGCTAATAGGTAAAGATGAATTCCCGCTTTCGGCGTTTCTGTCTCAGACGTCGTCAAACTACCTGTCGCACTCGCCTTCCCTGCTGTTTTCACCGCAGAAAAAAGAGGGAAAGTAGTCCTGGTAGCCTGATAAGCGCAGCACCATCAGGCTGAGAGTTACTGATTAGCGGATTTTTTCAGGGCCTTAATTTCCTGCCGGCGCATGCGGAAGAAATCACTGAGCAGCGTGGCGCATTCATCCCGCAGTACCCCTTCGGTCACTTCAACCCGATGATTCATTCCAGGGTGATGCAGCACATCCATTAATGACCCGGCAGCCCCGGTTTTCGCATCGCGCGCGCCAAAAACGACCCGACCGATACGGCTGTGCACCATCGCGCCAGCGCACATCACGCACGGTTCCAGAGTGACGTACAGCGTGGCATCTAACAGGCGGTAGTTTTGCAGCACCAGGCCGCCCTGACGCAGCGCCATAATCTCAGCATGAGCAGTCGGATCATGATGACCTATCGGGCGGTTCCAGCCTTCGCCAATCACTCGGTTGTTATGTACCAATACCGCACCCACCGGGACTTCACGCTCATCCCAGGCGCGCTTAGCCAGCGTTAAAGCATGACGCATCCAGTATTCGTGGCTAAATTCAACATCTGACAAAGGGGTAACTCCAGTAATCAAAGCGGGCGCATTATACACGTCATACTTCAAATTGCATGTGCGTTGGCTATTCGAGTTGCTGAAGCTCTCCGCGCGGCGTGACGCGCCAGCGATGCTGGCAAAAAGAGAGCAGCGGATTGTCCTGATTACTGTCACTATAGCCACTGTAAAGCTGTAGCGGCGCGCCAATGTGGCGTTCCAGTTGTGTCACTTTCTCATGGCCCAGACAGCGCAGAGTCAGTACCCAGCCGCCGTATCCCCGCGCCATTTTGCTGGCAATCAGATTGACTCGCGGTAGCCATGGAGTATCAAAGTAAACCTGCTCGACCAGTGACTGTGGAGAGCCGGTAATAAGCCAGATATCAGCGTCAGAGCTTAACAGGTAGGTTGTCAGCCGCTGCTGCACGAGCGGAAACGCCGTCACGTTACTGCGAAACCAGCGCACAAAGTCGGCCTGATGCGCTTTCAGACGCGCCTCGCTGCGGCCAAAAGTGCATCCCCATAACAGCAGGCTCATTGGCCAGCGGGCGGCACGTCCTTTTATCAGCAACGCCAGCGCAATCACCGGTAACAGAGGCAGCACAAGCAACGCGTTCAGCGGCTGGCGACGCAGCAGATAACGAATAAAACTACCGAACATATCCTGCTGGTGTAACGTGCCATCCAAATCAAAAAAGACAACGCGGCGCTGGTGATTGGTCAAACCTTATTCCTCTGGATCAGTGAATCCCAATAGCCAGGTAAACAAGAACCCGGCGATAACTGCTACCAGATAGCCTAACAGATAGAACATCACTTTTCCGGCAACAATCGTCAGTGCCAGCGGTAATCCGGAGATGCCAAAGGTGATGACCGTCGCCACCTTCCAGTAGCTAATCAGCGCCCCACCTACCGCGCCGCCAAGACAGGCACCGATAAACGGCTTGCCCAACGGCAGCGTTACGCCAAAAATCAGCGGCTCGCCAATCCCCAGCAGTCCGACCGGTAGCGCCCCTTTGATCACTTTCTTTAGTCGCGCATTGCGGGTTTTCATCAAAACCGCAATCGCAGCACCTATTTGCCCAACGCCCGCCATCGCCAGGATCGGAAAGAGCGCGTTATAACCGTGCGCCTGGACCAGTTCAACATGGATGGGCACCAATCCCTGATGAAGCCCGGTAAGTACCAACGGCAGGAAGGTTCCCGCCAGCACGGCACCGACCAGAAAACCGCCGCGATCGATAGCCCAGGATGCGCCGTGAGCGATAGATTCAGAAATCCATCCGCCAAGCGGTTGCAGCGCCACAATCGCGATTACGCCGGTAATGATGGTGGTCAGCAGCGGGTTAAGGATAAGCTCCAGTGATTCTGGCAACAGCGTGCGGAATTTACGTTCGATCCAGCACATCAGCGCAACCACCAGCAATACCGCGATCACCCCACCGCGCCCCGGCTGCAACGCTTCGCCAAACAGGGTAATTTGCGCCAGCTGAGGGCTGGAGAGGATCCCCGCCATCACCCCGCCCATTGCCAGGGAGCCACCGAAAACTTTGGCGGTATTCACCCCGACCAGAATATTCATAATGGCAAATACGGCGCTGCCAAATATGCCCATCAACCCCAGCATATTTGGATAGTGGGTCGCAAAATCCCCCACGATATCCGGGCGCTTAAGGATGTTAATAATGCCGGTAATCAAACCGGAGGCGATAAACGCCGGAATAAGAGGGATAAAGACGTTCGCCAGCTTACGCAGCGCATCGCTCATCGGCGCTTTGTACTTCGCTTTGGCCTCTGACTTGGTGCGCTCAATATCATTGGCACCTGCTCGCTCGCCGCCATCGGCAATCAGGGAACGCATGGCATCCACCACTTTGGCTGCTTTACCGGGACCGACAATAATCTGGTGCTGTGCGCCCTGCTTCACGTAGCCGCTAACGCCGGGCAGTTGCCTGAGGCGGGGAATATCGATCTGCCCGTCATCCTGAACTTCCACCCTGACACGGGTCATACAGTTTTCCAGACGCAGAATATTGTTCTCTCCGCCAACGCCCAGCAGGATGTCGCTGGCCAGCAACGCCGTCTTATCCATATACACCTCTTAGTGTTCTAACGCCGCGCGTAAAAAACCCTGGTGAGCGGCAAGTTTTTCGCGGGCGGCAGCAGCATCCAGGCCGGTGAGCGCCATTAAAATAGCCGGCTTAACATCATAATCCGTCTGCTTCAGCAGCGTTTCAGCTTGAGCACGCGCAATGCCGGTGGCTTCAACCACCATACGGCACGCCCGATCGACCAGTTTGACGTTGGTTGCCTGCATATCCACCATCAGGTTCTGGTACACCTTGCCAAATTTCACCATCGCGCCGGTGGAGATCATATTGAGCACCAGCTTTTGCGCGGTGCCGGATTTCAGTCGTGTTGACCCGGTCAGCGCCTCTGGCCCCACCACCGGAGAAATGGCAATGTCCGCTTCATGCGCGATAGGGGAATCCGGATTGCATGAAATAGCCGCCGTCGTACAGCCCACCGAACGCGCATATTTCAACCCACCAATGACATACGGCGTACGACCAGAAGCAGCCAGCCCCACCACCAGATCCTGTGCGGTAAGATTGAGCGTACGCAGATCGTCTTCACCTAGCTGCGGGTTATCTTCTGCGCCTTCTACGGCCTTAAGCAGCGCGCCCGGTCCCCCGGCAATCAGCCCAACCACCAGACCGTGCGGAACGCCGAAGGTTGGCGGGCATTCAGACGCGTCCAGCACCCCAAGACGCCCACTGGTACCTGCTCCCATGTAAATAATGCGTCCACCGGCTTTTAGCGCGTCAGCTGCCGCATCAACCGCGCGCGCAACTTCAGGAAGAGTTGCTTTTACTGCTTCAGCTACCAGCGTATCCTGTTGATTAAAACGATGAACCAACTCCAGAGTGGAGAGCGCATCCAGATCCATGGTCTGAGGATTGCGGGTTTCTGAAACTAACGCACCGAGATTCATTTTTTGTTCCTTAGGAATTTTTAATTCATAATAATCTGTCATAATGGAATATTATATTCACTAAGGCGAGTGATATTTTGTTTTGTAATCGCCATCACATTTTCGCCAGGAGAAAGCATGAACTGTTTAATTCGCATTCGTCAGCGTTATCCGGATCTCGCGCAAAGCGATAAAAAGCTTGCGGATTATCTTCTTGCTCAACCGGATGCTGCGCGTCATCTCAGTTCACAACAGCTGGCCTTTGAAGCGGGCGTCAGCCAGTCCAGCGTGGTGAAATTCGCGCAAAAGATGGGCTTTAAAGGATTCCCGGCACTCAAACTGGCGATTAGCGAAGCATTGGCCAGCAATCCCAATCCCCATTCCATTCCGGTACATAATCAGATTCGCGGTGACGACCCGATGCGAATGGTAGGCGAGAAACTGATTAAAGAGAACGTGGCGGCGATGCATGCGACGCTGGACGTCAACAGCGAAGAGAAACTGATGGAGAGCGTCACGATGCTGCGTTCAGCCCGCCGCATTATTGTGACCGGGATTGGTGCATCGGGTCTGGTAGCGCAGAATTTTGCCTGGAAACTGCTGAAGATTGGTTTTAACGCGGTGGTGGAACGCGATATGCACGCCCTGCTGGCGACGGTGCAGGCGCTTTCGCCTAACGATCTACTGCTGGCCATTTCGTATACCGGAGAGCGTCGAGAGCTCAACCTGGCTGCGGATGAAACGTTGCGCACCGGCGCGAAAATCCTCGCCATCACCGGATTCACACCGAACGCCCTGCAGCAACGGGCAAGTCATTGTCTGTACACCATTGCCGAGGAGCAGGCCACGCGCAGCGCAGCGATTTCCTCCACCCATGCGCAAATGATGCTCACTGATTTACTGTTTATGGCGCTGGTGCAGCAGGATCTGGAGCATGCCCCGGAACGTATTCGCCACAGTGAGGCCCTGGTAAAAAAACTGGTCTGAGCAAAGAATGCGCGTATAATGCCCGCCCGATTTGTGATGTTTTGAGAGTTTCCTGATGGCCCTGTTAATCACTAAAAAGTGTATCAATTGCGATATGTGCGAGCCCGAATGCCCGAATGAGGCGATTTCGATGGGTGATAGCATTTACGAGATTAACAGCGACAAGTGTACGGAATGCGTAGGCCATTACGACACGCCAACCTGCCAGAAGGTGTGCCCGATCCCCAATACTATTTTGAAAGATCCGGCGCATGTCGAAACAGAAGAGCAGCTGTGGGATAAGTTTGTGCTGATGCACCACGCCGATAAACTTTAGCCGCGTCGCCATCTGGCGATGAAGCTCCTACCCTGCCCCTGCAACAAACGCATAACCCGTAGGCCGGATAAGACGCTACGCGTCGCCATCCGGCAACGTCCTGAATCTAACTTTCGATAATCACCGTGGCGCAGGCGTAGTGACGTTCATCGGCCAGCGTCACATGCATGTGCGCAACGCCGAGTTTTTCCGCCAGTTTTAACGCCTCTCCCCATAATCGCAGACGCGGCTTACCGAGTTCGTCGTTAAAGACTTCAAACTGATTAAACGCCAGCCCATTGCGAATACCCGTGCCAAAGGCTTTTGCTGCCGCCTCTTTGACTGCAAAACGCTTCGCCAGAAAACGCACCGGCTGCTGATGCGTTTCCCAGATTGCCCATTCGTTGTCGCTGAGCACACGTCTTGCCAGGCGGTCGCCGGAACGGGAGATCACCGCTTCGATGCGGGCAATCTCCACGATATCCGTACCTAATCCCAGAATCGCCATTAGCCACGCGCTTCCAGCATCAGGCGCTTCATTTCGACTACGGCCTCTTTCAGGCCGCTCATCACCGCACGTCCGATAATGGCATGGCCAATATTCAGCTCGTGCATTTCCGGGATCCGCGCGATAGCTTTAACGTTGTGATACGTCAGACCGTGACCCGCATTCACCTTCAGGCCAAGGCTTGCAGCAAAAGTCGCCGCTTTGGCGATACGCGCCAGTTCGCTGGCCTGTTCTGCGTCGGTTTTCGCATCGGCGTAACAGCCGGTGTGAATTTCAATAAACGGTGCGCCAACTTCCGCAGCGGCCTTAATCTGCTCTTCATCGGCATCGATAAACAGCGAAACCAGAATGCCTGCGTCCGCCAGACGTTTGCAGGCATCGCGCATCTTGTCACGCTGTCCGGCGACGTCCAGCCCACCTTCAGTGGTAACTTCCTGACGTTTTTCCGGCACCAGGCAGCAAAAATGCGGCTTAGTCTCAACGGCAATCGACAGCATCTCTTCGGTGACGGCCATTTCCAGATTCATGCGCGTATCCAGCGTCTGGCGCAAAATACGTACGTCACGGTCGGTGATATGGCGACGGTCTTCACGCAGGTGTACGGTAATACCGTCCGCGCCCGCCTGTTCAACGATAAACGCTGCCTGAACCGGGTCCGGATATGCGGTACCGCGTGCATTACGTAAAGTGGCAATGTGGTCAATGTTGACGCCTAACAGTAATTCGGCCATGACAATCCTCGTTTTTTATTTTCGCTTCGGCATAAACTGCCGGAATAATTCGCGGCTCTTTAAGGGCTTACCACCAAGATACGGCTTTAACGCCATGCGGGTAAAGCGTTTCGCGGCGCGAAGCGTATCAGCATCCGGAAATTCCCGCGATTCGAGTGCTTTCAGATGGCGTCCGGTAAAGGTGGCGTTATCAATCACTACGCTGGCGATAAACCCTTTTTCTTCCCGGTAGCGATAGGTCATGGTGTCGTCTACCGGCTCGCCGCTGCCTGCACAGTGGGTAAAATCGACGCCATACCCCAGATGACCAAGTAAGGCCAGCTCAAAGCGACGCAACGCAGGTTCTGGCGAACCCGTGGCGCCAGCCAGCGCCTGAATACAGTTCAGGTAATCGAAAAAGAGTGCAGAAAAGCGGGTTTCGTATTCGAGTACGCGCGAGATAAGCTCGTTAATATACAAGCCGCTGTACAGCGTGATTCCGCTAAGGGGGAGTGCCAGAGAAACGGCTTCGGCGCTGCGCAAGGTTTTGACCTCGCCACGTCCACCAAAGCGAAGCAACAACGGGGTAAAAGGCTGGAGTGCGCCTTTAAGATTGGAGCGTTTGGAACGTGCGCCTTTAGCCACCAGGCGCACGCGACCCGACTCTTCCGTGAAGACATCCAGCACGAGACTGGTTTCGCTCCAGGGGCGACTATGCAGGACAAAAGCGCGTTGCCATCCTTCCATATACTCGCCGTGTTTCAGAAGATGTGTTTAGACGTCGTCGCCGTAACCGAGGCTACGCAGCGCGCGTTCGTCATCGGCCCAGCCGGATTTCACTTTCACCCACAGTTCGAGGTGAACGGGCGCTTCGAACATCTCCTGCATGTCTTTACGCGCTTCGATGCCGATGGTTTTAATCTTGGCCCCTTTGTTGCCAATAACCATCTTCTTCTGCCCTTCACGTTCGACGAGGATCAGGCCGTTAATGTCGTAGCCGCCGCGTTCGTTAGAGATAAAACGCTCAATCTCCACGGTAACGGAGTACGGCAGTTCAGCCCCCAGAAAACGCATCAGCTTTTCACGGATGATTTCAGAGGCCATAAAGCGCTGAGAACGGTCGGTGATGTAATCTTCCGGGAAGTGATGAATAGCTTCCGGCAAATGCTTACGCACGATGCCCGCAACGGTATCGACATTCAAGCCGGTTTCGGCAGAAATCGGCACGATATCAAGGAAGTTCATCTGGCTTGCCAGGAACTGCAGGTGCGGCAGCAGATCGGCTTTTTCCTGAACGTTGTCGACTTTGTTGACGGCCAGAATAACCGGGGCTTTGCCATCACGCAGCTTGTTGAGCACCATTTCGTCGTCCGGCGTCCAGCGGGTGCCTTCGACAACGAAAATAACCAGTTCAACATCACCGATCGAGCTGCTCGCCGCTTTGTTCATCAGGCGGTTAATAGCCCGTTTTTCTTCCATATGCAGACCCGGGGTATCAACATAAATCGCCTGATACGCGCCTTCGGTATGGATGCCAACAATACGGTGACGTGTTGTCTGAGCCTTACGTGAGGTAATAGAAATCTTCTGCCCAAGCAGATTATTCAACAGGGTGGATTTGCCGACGTTCGGGCGACCGACGATAGCAATAAATCCGCAGTAGGTTTTCTCTTCGCTCATTCCAGCTCCAGTTTTTTCAACGCCTGTTCGGCGGCAGCCTGCTCAGCCTTACGACGGCTCGAACCTGTGCCAACCACCGGTTCACTCAGGCCGCTGACCTGGCAGTGGATAGTAAATTCTTGATCGTGCGCTTCACCACGGACCTGCACCACCAAATAAGACGGCAGAGGCAGGTGGCGACCCTGCAAATATTCCTGCAGGCGCGTTTTCGGATCTTTTTGTTTGTCGCCTGGGCTAATTTCATCCAGACGAGTTTGATACCAGTTCAGGATCAATTGCTCAACGGTTTGAATATCGCTGTCGAGGAAGACGCCGCCGATCAAAGCTTCAACGGTATCCGCCAGGATTGATTCACGACGGAAGCCGCCGCTTTTCAGCTCACCAGGCCCCAAACGTAAACATTCACCGAGGTCAAACTCACGGGCTAATTCTGCCAGCGTATTGCCGCGAACCAGCGTCGCGCGCATGCGGCTCATATCACCTTCATCCACACGCGGGAAACGGTGATACAGCGCATTAGCGATAACAAAGCTCAAAATAGAGTCGCCTAAAAATTCTAAACGCTCGTTATGTTTGCTGCTGGCGCTCCGGTGAGTTAATGCCTGCTGCAACAGCTCCTGATGATTAAAAGTGTAGCCCAGCTTCCGTTGAAGCCGATTAATTACGATGGGGTTCATGCGATACCAATAAATGAATGCGTCAACAATTCAGCACACGAAACAGACCTGATATACGCACTTCGCTGAGCCATCCGGCTTCGCCTGCATGCTTTTATATACAAACCAACGCTGTTTCGTGTGCCGTGGCAACCTGTCGGTGCCAACCTAAAACTTCGGGGGAATATTCTATACACAACGACAAGGGATGTCGTTAGTCTGCGGGAATTTATCCGAGAAATAATTCACGCTGCCGCCGTAATGACGACAACGTGAACAATTATCGGTGATTAGTGAATGCCACCAATACGGCTTAAACGCACACCGGTCGGCCATTCACCTTCTTGCTTATCGAAACTCATCCAGATAGCGGTCGCTTTACCAACCAGATTCGCTTCCGGTACAAATCCCCAGTAACGGCTGTCCGCGCTGTTATCACGGTTATCACCCATCATGAAGTAGTGTCCCGGCGGAACGATCCAGGTTGCCAACGGCTGACCAGGTTGACGGTAATACATCCCCACCTGATCCTGCGCAATCGGCACGGTCAGAATGCGGTGCGTAACCTCACCCAGCGTTTCTTTACGCTCAGAAAGGCGAATACCGTTCTCTTTCGTTTCGTTCAGCGGAACTTCAAAGAAGCCGCTGGTCGCTTCACCGCCGTTACGACGAGCAAAGGTCTGTACAAAATCACTTGGCTGAACATCAGAGTACGTTACCGGCAACGCGTTTTCACACGCCTGACCGGAACGGCATCCTGGCTGAATAGTCACCTCTTTCGCCACTGGATCGTACGTTACTTTGTCTCCCGGTAAACCGACAGCACGTTTAATGTAGTCCAGACGCGGGTCTTCCGGGTATTTAAACACCACGATATCACCGCGTTTCGGATGACCGGTTTCGATCAACGTTTTCTGGTAAATCGGATCTTTAATCCCGTAGGCGAATTTCTCCACCAGGATAAAGTCACCGATAAGCAGCGTCGGCATCATCGAACCTGACGGGATCTGGAATGGTTCATAGATAAATGAACGCACCACCAGCACAATCGCCAGTACAGGGAAAACGGACGCCCCGGTTTCCAGCCAGCCTGGCTTAGGTGCCACTTTTTTCAGCGTAGCTTTATCCAGTGAATCACCTGCAGCAGCTTGCGCTGCTGCCTGACGCTCCCGGCGCTTTGGCGCGAAGATGAATTTATCTACGCACCATAAAATGCCCGTCACCAGTGTGGCAATCACCAGAATCAGGGCAAACATGTTCGCCATGCCAACTCCTTAAGATTATTTGCTGTCTTTACCGACATGCAGAATGGCGAGGAACGCTTCCTGCGGCAGTTCGACGTTACCGATCTGCTTCATGCGCTTTTTACCCTCTTTCTGTTTTTGCAGCAGCTTTTTCTTACGGCTGATATCGCCACCGTAGCATTTCGCCAGAACGTTTTTACGCAGCTGCTTAACCGTTGAACGCGCGATGATGTGCGTACCAATGGCCGCCTGGATCGCGATATCAAACTGCTGGCGAGGGATCAGATCTTTCATCTTCTCAACCAGTTCACGGCCACGGCTCTGGGAGTTGTCACGGTGGGTAATCAGCGCCAGTGCATCGACACGTTCGTTGTTGATAAGGACATCAACACGCACCATGTCAGACGCCTGGAAGCGTTTGAAGTTATAGTCCAGCGACGCGTAGCCGCGAGAGGTCGACTTCAGACGGTCAAAGAAATCGAGTACGACTTCCGCCATCGGAATCTCATACGTCAGCGCCACCTGGTTACCGTGGTAAACCATATTAGTCTGGACGCCACGCTTCTCGATACACAGGGTGATGACATTGCCAAGGTAAGCCTGCGGCAGCAGCATGTGACACTCAGCGATCGGCTCACGCAGTTCGTAGATGTTGTTCAGCGGCGGCAGCTTGGACGGGCTATCGACGTAGATAGTCTCTTTCGCCGTGGTTTCAACTTCGTAGACTACGGTCGGTGCGGTGGTGATCAGATCCAGATCGTATTCACGCTCCAGACGTTCCTGAATGATCTCCATGTGCAGCAGACCAAGGAAGCCACAACGGAAGCCGAAGCCTAGCGCGGTAGAGCTTTCCGGCTCGTAGAACAGGGAGGCGTCGTTCAGGCTCAGCTTGCCAAGCGCGTCACGGAAGTTTTCATAGTCGTCAGAGCTCACCGGGAACAGACCGGCGTAAACCTGCGGCTTCACTTTTTTAAAGCCTGGCAGCGGTTTGTCTGCCGGGTTACGCGCCTGCGTCAGGGTATCACCAACCGGTGCGCCGAGGATGTCTTTAATCGCACAAACCAACCAACCTACCTCGCCGCATTTCAGCTCGGTACGGTCAACTTGTTTTGGCGTGAAGATACCCAGACGGTCGGCGTTATAGACCTGACCGGTGCTCATCACTTTAATTTTGTCGCCTTTACGCATGGTGCCGTTTTTAATACGCACCAGTGACACCACGCCAAGGTAGTTATCGAACCAGGAGTCGATAATCAGCGCCTGTAAGGGGCCTTCCGGATCGCCTTCCGGCGGCGGAATGTCGCGTACCAGACGTTCAAGAACGTCAGTGACGCCAACGCCGGTTTTCGCCGAGCAGCGAACGGCATCCGTCGCATCAATACCGACGATATCTTCGATCTCTTCCGCTACGCGTTCAGGATCGGCGGCTGGCAGGTCAATTTTGTTCAGTACCGGTACTACTTCCAGATCCATTTCCATGGCGGTATAGCAGTTAGCCAGGGTCTGCGCTTCAACGCCCTGTCCGGCATCAACCACCAGCAATGCGCCTTCACAGGCAGCAAGCGAGCGGGAAACTTCATACGAGAAGTCAACGTGGCCCGGGGTGTCGATAAAGTTAAGCTGATAGGTTTCACCATCAGATGCTTTGAAATCGAGCGTCACGCTCTGCGCTTTGATAGTAATACCGCGCTCACGCTCAAGATCCATCGAGTCGAGAACCTGCGCTTCCATTTCACGGTCAGACAGGCCACCGCAGATCTGGATAATACGGTCAGACAGCGTCGATTTACCGTGGTCGATGTGAGCTATGATTGAAAAGTTACGTATGTTCTTCATATAGTGTAATTATTGTGCCTTACGCCCGCCGGAGCAGGCTCTGAGAAGTCGCTGATCTGAGCTTAACGTCTGTTTAAGTGAAACGCCGCATTCTACACTACAACGCTGAGGCGAGGAAACGTTCATAGAGCAAGGATAGCGGGAACTGGAAACAACCTTGCAAAGTCGGTGAAACTTTTGCCGGATGGCGTCATAAACGCCTTATCCGGCCTACGCTTGCATCTGAGCACGCAGTAGACCTGATAAGCGCAACGCCATCAGGCAAAGATATCACTGCTGGGTTTCGACGCGAATAAGATCGGGTGGGAGAGCAACGTTCAGAATGACCGGCTGCCAGGCTTCGCGTTCAGCAAGCTTACGAGAGTATCCACGAGCAATCAGGAATCCGCCCACGCCCCCCAGCACTGCGCCGCTTAATGCGGCAAGATCGGAACCAAACAGCACCTGGAACAGCGCAGCGAAAAGAAACAGTCCTGCCAACGGAGACATGTAGACCAGCATCGCCGATCCCAGCAGGCTACCTTCGGCAATGCCCAGTTCAACTTTTTGACCAGGGGTCAAGGGTTCGTCGCAGGGCACCACGATGGTGTGTGTGGTCTGTGGCCCCAGTTTGTTCAGCACGCGGCTCCCGCATCCGGCCCGGGAAGCACAGCTGCTACATGATGCTTTAACATCGCAGCTGACCGTCGCCAGACCATTTTGCCAGGAGACGACCGTCGCCCACTCTTTAATCATTGTGCTGCCCTGAACTTGATATTGTCCGCGATACGCTTCGCCGTTTGCGGTGGAAGCTCGCCCACAATCGTAATCTCCGCGTTATCACGCACGCTGGTGCTGACCGTTCTGCGGCCAGTACGCAGCAGTTGATCGGCACTGTTCTGCGTCGCACGGTTTACGTTCACGGAGAAACTAAACAGGCCATCAGAATAAAGGCGTGATTCAATCGGCATGTTATCCATCGTCGGCAGCGGACGTCGACTGCTTGAGACCTCACTGAAACCTTGTGGCAACCACGACGGACTCCAGTTGAAGTTGGTTTTCTCGCCCGCAGGAACCGACAGCAACGGTGGTAAATTCGCTTTTGCTAGTGTCTGCATGCTGTCGCTAACACCGTTATTCACGGTAAAGGAGATCACACGGAACTGTTCCAGCGTTTCGCCATCACGATCGAGGAGATCGACACGCATCGGCAGTTTGGTCTCCGTGTCCATCCAAACGATATAGCTGTAACGGGTGCCGTCACGCGCCACAACGCGGATCACTTCACAGAGGCGATCGGCAATACGGGTGCGGCCTACTGAGATAAAATCATAGTAGGGAGCAAGGCGTTTGAAATCGGTGTAAATCAGGGATGGCAGAGAGTCAACGATATAATCGCCATTCAGCGTAAACGGTTCGAGGCCAGGCTCAAAATAGCTAATTTCGTTGCCGCGTTGCACCACTTCCCGGCGTGGTCCATCCATTTGTAACAGTTGCGCGAGTGGACGGTTATCCTGGCGGGCATGACGATAACGTAGGGATTCAACACCCTGCTTATTGATGCTGACAAATGACAGCTCATAGGTTAGCGACTGGCTGGCCAGATTCATCTGCTGCAACAACGCCCCGGACGCAGGATTGGCCGAGGCGTTTACAGAGAAGAACAGGCTACCAGCCACAAGTGACATGGCAAACCAAAGTTGCTTCATTACTGCGATTGCGTTCCTAAAGTTTGAATTCCTGGCACCTGAACAGCGGCTTGCTGTGTTTGCGCCTGCTCAAACTGAAGCTGTTCAGAGTGCAGTCGACGTTGCAATTCGTAATCCTGCAACATGGCATTAATACGACGACGCTGCTCCTGTACCTGCTGTTGTTGACCGCCGCTGGCCGTCGCGTCAGAAGGTACACCCAAGCTAACCGGACTGGCTTTACCCATCATCGGTAATGTATTAAACACCGGCGTTTCGGGCTGCTGGGACGTTTCAGATTGCCCATTATAGTGCTGGACGCCAACGATAACTGCAAGTGATACGCACGCGGCCACACCCATTTGGGTAAGCTGCGCGGCCCACGGACGCATTTTCTTCCAGAATGGCATTTTCTGCCACTGGTGCGGTGCTGGCTGGGCCTCAGGAATCAATGGCGCCGTCTGACGTACTGGCTCATCCTGGATGGCGGCCATTACGCGGGCGGAAATATCGAAATGGAGAACGTCGGCGGTATCACCTCGCATGGAATCGCGAATCAGGTGATAACTCTCCCAGGTTTTTTGCATTTCCGGGTCGTGAGTTAGCTCTTTGAGTAACTCAGTATCCAGCGTTTCGCCATCCATTAAAGCGGAAAGTTTCTCTTTCTGCATGCCTAATACCTTTTCCAGTATCCCGCTATCGTCAACGCCTGATAAGCGGTTGAACTTTATTATCAATAGCTTCCCTCGCTCGGAAGATACGTGAACGCACCGTACCTACCGGACAATCCATGATAGCGGCTATCTCTTCATAGCTCAGGCCATCCAGCTCCCGCAAGGTTATTGCCATGCGTAAATCTTCCGGGAGGGACTCAATAGTTCGGAAAACTATCTGTCTCAGTTCTTCTGACAACATTAAGTTCTCAGGGTTCGAAATTTCTTTCAGTGCTCCGCCACTTTCGTAATTTTCTGCTTCAATCGCATCAATATCACTGGAAGGTGGACGACGCCCCTGAGCGACCAGGTAATTCTTCGCTGTATTGACTGCAATACGATACAGCCAGGTATAAAAAGCACTATCTCCCCGGAACGAATCCAGCGCACGATAGGCTTTGATAAATGCTTCTTGTACTACATCGGGTACATCACCCGACGGTACATAGCGAGAAACCAGACTCGCCACCTTATGCTGATAGCGCACTACCAGTAGGTTAAAGGCTTTCTGATCTCCCTTCTGGACCCGTTCTACCAGGACCTGGTCCGTTAACTGCTCGCTCATCCGAGGTAAAGTCTCCCCAAACCAAATTTCCACGCGCTTTCGAAACGCCACTCCATCAGCTTCACTATGAGCAAGCAAATGCTTAGAGTGCTCAAGTTTCGTAAAGTTCCGTTACGCATTGTTTTTTGTTTGTCATGTTGTAGACAGGTCTTATCTCTCATTATAAGTCTACATAACCCGATCAACGCACTATCTGTACAGAAATGCCCATTTCACCGCTTGCAGAGTAACCCAACGGGCACTTTATTTCATCACATAATCTGATGCTAACGGCCTGCTTCACAAAATATTTTTGCCTATTTCGTCCTCGTCATGCTTTTCTTTCATGTTTAGTCATTGCAACACATTTAAAAATAAAACGTGCAGTATCGCGCAATGTGGTGCTATGGTGACCAAACACTGTTTAGTAAATTAAACAAAAATCATGAATACGACTCCTGAATTATCCTGTGACGTGCTGATCATTGGCAGCGGGGCTGCCGGACTCTCACTGGCGCTGCGCCTGGCTGAAAAACATCAGGTTATTGTCCTGAGCAAAGGGCCAGTCAGCGAAGGCTCGACATTTTATGCCCAGGGGGGTATTGCCGCGGTTTTCGATGAAACCGACAGTATCGACTCCCACGTTGAAGATACGCTGATTGCCGGGGCCGGGCTGTGCGATCGCCATGCGGTTGAATTTGTCGCCAGCAATGCCCGCACCTGCGTTCAATGGCTTATCGATCAGGGCGTCTTATTCGATACACAGGTTCAGCCTAACGGCGAAGAGAGCTATCACCTGACCCGTGAAGGCGGTCACAGCCATCGACGCATCCTGCACGCGGCGGATGCTACCGGCAAAGAAGTCGAAACCACCCTCGTCAGCCAGGCACAAAATCACCCCAATATCCGGGTTCTTGAGCGTAGCAACGCCGTCGACCTGATTGTCTCCGATAAAATCGGTCTGCCGGGAACGCGTCGGGTTGTCGGCGCATGGATCTGGAATCGTAATAAAGAAGCCGTCGAAACCTGCCATGCGAAGTCGGTAGTGTTGGCCACCGGCGGCGCATCAAAGGTGTATCAATACACTACCAATCCGGATATTTCCTCGGGTGACGGGATTGCAATGGCCTGGCGCGCAGGATGCCGCGTCGCCAACCTGGAGTTTAACCAGTTTCACCCGACTGCGCTGTATCATCCGCAGGCACGCAATTTTCTGCTGACCGAAGCGCTGCGCGGCGAAGGCGCGCACCTGAAGCGCCCGGACGGTTCACGCTTTATGCCCGATTTTGACGAACGTGGCGAACTGGCTCCCCGCGATATTGTCGCCCGCGCCATTGATCATGAAATGAAGCGCCTTGGTGCAGATTGCATGTTCCTCGATATCAGCCATAAGCCGGAAGAATTTGTTCGTCAGCATTTCCCGATGATTTATGAAAAGTTGCTGGGACTGGGCATTGATTTAACCAAAGAGCCGGTTCCCATCGTGCCTGCCGCGCACTATACCTGCGGCGGTGTGATGGTGGATGACTTTGGCCGTACCGATGTCGACGGGCTGTATGCGATCGGCGAAGTGAGTTACACCGGCCTGCATGGCGCCAACCGGATGGCATCGAACTCATTGCTGGAGTGTCTGGTTTATGGCTGGTCCGCAGCTGAAGATATCGACAGGCGCATGCCTTATGCTCGCGGCGTTAGCACGCTCCCGGGCTGGGATGAAAGCCGGGTAGAAAATCCGGATGAGTTGGTTGTTATCCAGCATAACTGGCATGAGCTGCGGCTGTTTATGTGGGATTACGTCGGTATTGTGCGTACGACCAAGCGCCTGGAGCGCGCTCTGCGCCGTATCACCATGCTGCAACAGGAAATCGACGAGTATTACGCCCATTTCCGCGTGTCGAACAATTTGCTGGAACTGCGTAACCTGGTGCAAGTTGCGGAGCTGATTGTCCGCTGCGCAATGATGCGCAAAGAGAGTCGGGGCCTGCACTACACGCTGGATTACCCAGAACAGCTTCCTGAGTCGGGCCCGTCTATTCTCTCGCCGCTAAGTCATCACATAAACAGGTAAAACGCCTGGGTCAGCGCCGTATAACCTTCAGAGTAACGTTGGTCTGGCCCACGAATCACCAGCCTGTCGCTAAAGCACTCCCCGGCCTGCGGGGAGAATGCCAGCAACACCCGATGCGGTAGCCGGGCTTCCGTTTCTGCTACATCCGTACGTAATCGCAGATGCCAGCCCATACTTAATGCCTGCTGGGTAAACGCGTTCCCAATCTGTTCCGGCAGCACTACACAAAAAAATCCTTCTTCCGTAATGCTGTCCGCCGCCAGCGTAAGCAACGCCTGATGATCGAGCGAGGTGGTATAACGCGCTTGCTCACGCTGCGGTGTAGCGCATTCCACGCCCTGTTCATAATAGGGAGGATTGCTGATTATCAAATCAAAACGCACGGTCTGACGCGGTACCCACTGTTGCGCATCTTCTATATGAACACTCACGCGATGCATCCACGGAGATTGCGCGATGTTCTCCTGCGCCTGCTGCGCGGCGTCGACATCAAGCTCCACGGCGTCAATGATGACGTTTTCATCAGTGCGCTGGGCCAGCATCAGCGCCAACAGGCCGCTCCCGGTACCAATATCCAGGATCCTTTTTACGCCCGCAACGGGGGCCCAGGCTCCCAATAAAATGCCGTCTGTTCCGACTTTCATTGCACAGCGATCGTGTGCCACAAAAAACTGCTTAAAAGTAAATCCATTACGTCTCAGTACGGATGTAGACTGGGGCATGAAGAACAACCTTCCTGGAAAAAAAACGATAACATAGGATAAAAACAATACCTGAGAAGGTATATCCATACAAACAGATGAAGATTGCAGCCGTAACGTCTATAATCAGCGCCCCACTCAGAGGTAGAACATGACTGTAACGACTTTTTCCGAACTTGAACTCGATGAAAGCCTTCTGGATGCCCTCCAGGAAAAAGGTTTCACTCGCCCGACCGCCATTCAGGCTGCCGCCATTCCGCCTGCGCTCGATGGCCGTGATGTACTCGGTTCTGCGCCGACAGGCACCGGTAAAACGGCGGCATATTTGCTGCCAGCGTTGCAGCACCTGCTCGACTTCCCGCGCAAGAAATCTGGTCCGCCGCGCATTTTAATCCTGACACCAACGCGCGAACTGGCGATGCAGGTTGCCGAACACGCTCGTGAGCTGGCGAAGAATACGCATCTGGATATCGCTACGATTACCGGCGGCGTGGCTTACATGAACCACATGGAAGTCTTTAGCGAAAACCAGGACATCGTGGTCGCCACCACGGGTCGTCTGCTGCAATACATTAAAGAAGAAAACTTCGACTGCCATGCGGTTGAAACGCTAATTCTCGATGAAGCAGACCGTATGCTGGACATGGGCTTTGCCCAGGACATCGAGCATATCGCCGGTGAAACACGCTGGCGTAAGCAAACCATGCTGTTTTCCGCCACGCTGGAAGGCGATGCGATTAAGGATTTTGCCGAGCGTCTGTTGGAAGACCCGGTCGAAGTCTCAGCGGATCCGTCCACCCGTGAACGCAAGAAGATCCATCAGTTTTACTACCGTGCCGATGACATCGAGCACAAAACTGCCATGCTGATCCACCTGTTAAAACAGCCAGAGGCGACCCGCTCAATTGTTTTCGTACGCAAACGCGAGCGTGTGCACGAACTGGCAGGCTGGCTGCGCCAGGCTGGCATTAATAACTGCTATCTCGAAGGCGAGATGGTGCAGAACAAACGTAACGAAGCGATCAAACGCCTGACCGATGGCCGCGTGAACGTGCTGGTAGCAACCGACGTCGCCGCTCGCGGGATCGATATTCCGGACGTCAGCCACGTGTTTAACTTCGACATGCCGCGCAGTGGCGATGCCTATCTGCACCGTATTGGCCGTACCGGTCGTGCTGGCCGTAAAGGCACTGCGATCTCTTTGGTTGAAGCGCACGACCACCTGCTGCTCGGCAAAGCGAGCCGCTATATTGACGAACCGCTGAAAGCTCGTGTCATTGACGAACTGCGTCCAACCACGCGCGCGCCAAGTGAGAAATCTAACGGTAAGCCATCCAAGAAAGTGCTGGCGAAGCGCGCTGAGAAAAAGGCGAAAGAAAAAGAGAAGCCGCGGGTGAAAAAACGCCACCGCGATGCCAAAAATATCGGCAAACGTCGTAAGCCGAGCGGAGCTGCTACCCAGCAGTCCGACAAAGAGTAAACCGAATGCCGGGCCATTTAGCCCGGCATTTTTTCACGTGATGCAAAACTCTCTTCAATACACTCAAGAAACACCCGCATCGCCGGGCTAACGACTTTTCCGGCATGATAACCACACAATGCCGTAATTAACTCAGGTTGTTCACTGAACGGTAATTCAATCAACTCCCCTGAACGTAACTCCTTCTCGACGGCAAAATGCGGCAAAAAGCTGATCCCAAGATTTGCCGATACGCACTGCTTAATGCTTTCAATGCTCCATAACTCAATGGTATTTTCCAGCGTAATCTGTCGTTTACGCAGTAGCCCCTCGAAGCGTTGTCTGAAAATACATTGCGGCTCATTAATGATAAAACTGCAGGGAATGTGCTGGTTATGCTGAGTAAAATCAACGTGCTGAAGCAGTGGCGAAGCAACTAATGCCAGTGACTGATCGCCAAGCGGTATCAACTCCAGGGCATCGTCATTACCCACCCGATAAAACACCCCCAGATCAACATCATCACTGAGCAACGCATTGCGAATGACATAACAATTGAGCGACTGTAAAGACAACCGCACATGAGGCGCACGTTGTTTAAATCGCTGTAAAACCTGCGGCATTTTATACGCCAGCAGCGTTTCGCCTGTTGCGACACGTAGATCGCCGCTCGGCTGCGCATCCTGATGTGCCGACTGTCGAATCGATGCCATCACGCGCGTCAGGTCATGGATATGCGGCATCAGCCGTTTTCCCTCACTGGTGAGACACATCCGGCGACCAATTTTTTCAAACAACTGCACCGAAAGCTCTTGCTCAAGCTGTTGAATATGAAAGGTAACCGTTGATTGCGTACAGCACAGTTTTTGTGATGCCCGCAGAAATGAGCCCTCTTCCACCACCGTTTTTAGCGTAATAAACCGACGTAAATCCATCCGCACCAACCCATCGAAAATATCGAATTCAGAATGCAAAAACATTCATTTTTTTAATGTTTTGCCTCGGGTACTGTCTATCAAAACAGAGGAGATAACAAGTGACCCCCATGCTTTTAAGTGCATTCTGGACCTATACATTGATTACCGCGCTAACCCCCGGACCAAACAACATCCTTGCGCTCAGTGCCGCGACGTCACACGGTTTTCGTCAGAGTACACACGTACTGGCCGGAATGAGTCTGGGCTTTTTAATCGTCATGATGATGTGCGCCGGGATTTCATTTTCACTGGCGGTCATGGATCCAGCCATCATCCACTGGCTTAGTTGGGCTGGGGCCGCTTATATCCTGTGGCTGGCGCTGAAGATCGCTACCAGCCCGACCTCGAACGATAGATTGCAGTCAGAGCCGATTAGCTTCTGGGCAAGTTTTGGCTTGCAGTTTGTTAACGTGAAAATCATTTTGTACGGCATTACCGCGTTATCCACGTTTGTATTACCGTACACTCAGGACGCCCACTGGCTGATTGGGGTGAGTATTCTGTTAGCGCTGATAGGCACCTTCGGGAATGCCTGCTGGGCGCTGGCGGGCCATCTTTTTCAGCGCGTTTTTCGCCGTTACGGTCGACAGTTGAATATCATTCTGGCGCTGTTGTTGGTGTATTGCGCGGTGAGGATCTTTTACTAACAGATGCAAAAAAGCGGAAGACGCACTGGCATCTTCCGCTTTTTGATTCTCTGCTAAACGGGGTTATTCCCCGTGAGCCTTACAGGCTCTCAGTAAAGGTACGAGCAATAACGTCGCGCTGCTGTTCTGGGGTCAGAGAGTTGAAACGCACTGCATAACCAGAAACACGGATGGTCAGCTGCGGATATTTTTCCGGATGCTTAACTGCATCTTCCAGCGTTTCGCGACGCAGAACGTTCACGTTCAGGTGCTGACCACCTTCCACGCGGACTTCCGGCTGTACGTCTACCGGTACTTCACGGTATTCGATTTCGCCCAGTTTGCTGACTGCAACGACTTCATCAGCATTGAAACCTGCTTTCGCAACGATGCAGCGTGCTTCGCCTTTTTCGCTGTCCAGCAGCCAGAAAGAGTTCAGCAGGTCGTCGTTTGCAGCTTTAGTAATCTGGATACCTGTAATCATTTGATGCCTCCCCGGCAAAATTATTTGATCTCGGTTGGCCGTCATCCGGCCAATTGGTAAAACCATTGTTGCTTGAGTGTATATATACCCCTCACACACCCTTGAATCTTTGATTTAAATCAATAAAAACCACACATGAAAAGTGGTGATAGGTGGATTTTATTGTTTTACATCAACTTACGCCATATGCGCAGCTAAACTTTTTACATAAATTTTCAACTATCTTTAAGGAGTAGACCATTGAGAAACGTACAGAATTTTGCGACGCCGAAAGAAGCAGTTAAGCTAGGGGGATTGAAAATTCGCAGGAGAGCGAGATGGCCACCGAATTAACCTGGCACGATGTGCTGGCTGAAGAGAAACAGCAGCCTTATTTTGTTAACACACTGCATACTGTTGCCGGCGAGCGTCAGTCAGGAATGACAATTTATCCGCCGCAAAAAGATGTGTTTAACGCTTTTCGCTTTACCGAGCTTGGTGACGTGAAAGTTGTCATCCTGGGTCAGGATCCTTACCACGGTCCAGGCCAGGCACACGGTCTCGCGTTCTCTGTCCGCCCCGGCATTGCCACTCCACCCTCATTGCTGAACATGTACAAAGAGCTGGAGGCAACGATTCCAGGCTTCACGCGCCCAACACACGGATATCTGGAAAGCTGGGCACGTCAGGGGGTACTGTTACTCAACACCGTACTCACCGTCCGCGCCGGTCAGGCACATTCTCACGCCAGCCTTGGGTGGGAAACATTTACCGATAAAGTCATCAGTCTGATTAACCAACATCGGGAAGGCGTGGTTTTCCTGCTCTGGGGTTCTCACGCCCAGAAGAAAGGCGCGATTATTGATACGCAGCGTCACCATGTGTTGAAAGCGCCCCACCCATCACCGCTCTCTGCGCATCGCGGTTTCTTTGGCTGCAATCACTTTGTACTGGCGAATGAATGGCTGGAACAACGAGGTGAAAAGCCAATTGACTGGATGCCGATATTACCCGCAGAAAGCGAGTAAAAAAATGCCAGCGATTCGCTGGCATTTTTATTATCAGGCTTTGTTCTGACGCCACCACTCCGCGAGCAGCACGCCTGTTGCCACAGAAACGTTGAGCGTTTCTACCTTGCCAGTGCCGTCAATCGCTATGCACAAATCGTCGGCTGAGCATGCTGCTTCTGGCAGAGCTTCACGCTCACGCCCTAATACCAGCACCATTTTTTCCGGCAGGGTGGTAGTAAACAGCGGTTTGCCTTTCCCGCTTGAGGTCATCACAACCGTGTAACCCGCCTGGCGGAAGTCGTCCAGCACATCAACAATGCTGTCGCCGGTAATCGGCTGAACGTGCTCAGCTCCGCCTTCAGCTGTACGGATGGCCGCACCTGATTCCAGCAGCGCCGCATCCTGAACCACTACGCCTTTCACACCGAAGTGCGCGCAGCTACGCATCATGCCGCCCAGGTTATGGGGGTTAGCGATATCTTCCAGTGCCAGCACGCAATCCTGCGCCCCTGCCTGACCAACCCATTGCTTAACGGTAGTACCGTTACGTTTTTTGATCAGGAAACAGACGCCGCCATGGTGTTCGGTGCCAGAGGCTTTCGCCAGCTCGGCTTCGTCAACCACGTGATAGGCTTTGCGGTTTGCCGCCATCCAGCGTAATGCTTCTTTAAAGCGCGGGGTTACGCTCTGAACAAACCAGGCGCGAACGATGGCGTCCGGGCGACTCTGGAACAGAGCCTGGCAGGCATTCTCACCGTAAACGCGGGTTTCTTCCGCGCGCTGACGGCGTAATACTTCAGGATCGATAAAGCTCTTACCGCTAATACCGCCGTGATCGGCTTTATCCGCTGCGTCATCATTCGGTGCGCGGGACACGGTACGCCACGGTGAATCTTCACGTCTGCGGTCACGTTCTACATCGCGGTCACGACCACGTTCACGACCGCGTTCGCTGTTCGGACCCTTTCGGTCATCACGGGCAGGGCGACGACCGCCTTCGGCTCGGGAAGTACCGGGGCGACCACCGCCTTTGCCAGTACGTGGATTTTGGGTGCGTTTATCCGAGTCATCGTCACTGCGGACGTACATCACTTTGACCTTGCCGTTTTTGTTCTTCAGTTCGTCGCTCATGTTTTTCTCCACCTGCTCTGCGCGAAGCGCGCAGATTACCCGATGTGCACGTCGTTAGCCATTATTTCATTTAAAAGCTAAGGACTATTGTACTCATTGAATAAAACGCATTGTTGTTTAGAACAGACTCCCCGATAATATGTAACATAATAGAAACATACTGGCGTTCCTGCCGTGAAGTCCACTCCACTCATCCAGAGGTTAGTTATGAATACCGTTTGTACCAGCTGCCAGGCTATCAACCGCATCCCTGACAATCGTGTCCAGGAAGCGGCTAAATGCGGACGCTGTGGTCACGACCTGTTTGATGGGGAGGTGATCAATGCGACCGGTGAGACACTGGATAAACTGTTAAAAGACGATCTCCCGGTGGTCGTTGACTTTTGGGCCCCCTGGTGTGGTCCATGTCGTAACTTCGCCCCGATTTTTGAAGATGTCGCGGAAGAGCGTAGCGGTAAAGTGCGTTTTGTTAAAGTGAATACGGAAGCCGAGCGAGAACTCAGCGCCCGTTTCGGTATCCGCAGCATTCCGACCATTATGATTTTCAAAAAAGGGGAAATCGTCGACATGCTTAACGGCGCTGTACCAAAAGCCCCGTTTGATAGCTGGCTTAACGAATCATTATAATCTCTACGGGGCGCATCTTGTGCCCCGTTTTCACCTCTGCGACAATAGCGTTTTTCAACGTGTTTACCCATGACCGATAACGCTGTTCTTCAGTTACGCGCTGAGCGCCTCGCGCGCGCCACGCGTCCTTTCCTTGCCCGAGGTAATCGCGTTCGCCGATGTCAGCGCTGCCTGCTGCCGCAGAAACTCTGCTTGTGCGCAACGCTGGCACCCTCTGAGGCAAAAAGTCGCTTTTGTCTGGTGATGTTTGATACCGAGCCGATGAAGCCCAGCAACACGGGGCGTTTGATTGCTGATATTCTGCCCGATACCACGGCTTTTCAGTGGTCACGCACCGAGCCGCCGCAGGCGCTGCTGGAACTGGTGAAAAATCCGGATTACCAGCCGATGGTTGTATTCCCGGCCTCCTATGCGGGTGAAGAGCGTGAAGTGATTTTCACGCCACCAGCCGGTAAGCCCCCATTGTTTATCATGCTCGACGGCACCTGGCCTGAGGCGCGTAAAATGTTCCGCAAAAGCCCGTACCTCGATAACCTGCCGGTGATCTCCGTTGATTTATCACGCCTTTCTGCTTACCACCTGCGTGGCGTTCACGCTGAAGGGCAATATTGCACTGCCGAAGTGGCCATCGCCTTGTTGGATCTGGCGGGAGATACGCAAGCCGCTGAAGGGTTAAGCGATCATTTCACTCGCTTTAAAACCCGCTACCTGGCAGGAAAAACTCAACATCAGGGAAGCGTCACAGCAGATTCATCAGAAAACGTTTAAAATCATTCGGTCACTGGTGTCATTAAGGAAGCCGATATGAGTCAGCGTGGCCTGGAAGCACTACTGCGACCGAAATCCATTGCGGTGATTGGGGCGTCAATGAAGCCTAATCGCGCGGGTTACCTGATGATGCGTAACCTGCTTGCCGGCGGTTTCAATGGACCTGTTTTACCGGTGACGCCCGCATGGAAAGCGGTGTTGGGCGTACTGGCGTGGCCCAATATCAACAGCCTGCCTTTTAGCCCGGATCTCGCCGTGTTGTGCACCAATGCCAGCCGTAACCTGGCGTTACTCGAAGCGCTTGGCGAGAAAGGCTGTAAAACCTGCATTATTCTCTCAGCTCCCGCGGCGCAGCACGCAGAGCTACTGGCCTGCGCATCACGCTACAACATACGTTTGCTGGGCCCCAACAGCCTGGGACTTCTCGCGCCCTGGCAAGGACTTAACGCCAGCTTTTCCCCCGTTCCGATTAAGCGCGGCAAGCTGGCTTTTATCTCTCAATCCGCCGCCGTATCCAACACCATTCTCGACTGGGCACAGCAGAGAGAAATGGGCTTTTCTTACTTTATCGCGCTGGGTGATAGCCTGGATATCGACGTTGATGAGCTGCTGGATTACCTGGCGCGCGACAGCAAAACCAGCGCGATATTGCTGTATCTCGAGCATTTAAGTGATGCCCGACGCTTTGTTTCCGCCGCCCGCAGCGCCTCGCGCAATAAACCTATTCTGGTGATTAAGAGCGGTCGTAGTCCAGCGGCGCAGCGTTTACTGCATACCAGCGCCGGGATGGACCCCGCGTGGGACGCCGCTATTCAGCGCGCCGGTTTACTACGCGTACAAGACACCCACGAGCTATTCTCGGCGGTCGAAACCCTGAGCCACATGCGCCCGCTGCGTGGCGACAGGCTGATGATCATCAGCAATGGGGCCGCGCCTGCCGCACTGGCATTAGATGAACTGTGGTCAAAAAATGGCAAGTTGGCGACGTTGAGTGAAGACACCTGCCAGAAATTACGCGATGCCTTGCCTGAACATATTGATATCGCCAACCCGCTGGATCTGCGTGATGACGCCAGCAGCGAACACTACGTTAAGACGCTGGATATTTTGCTTGCCAGCCAGGATTTCGACGCGTTGATGGTGATTCATTCCCCCAGCGCAGCCGCTCCCGGAACCGAAAGCGCACAGGCATTGATTGAAGCGGTAAAGCATCACCCCCGAGGAAAATTCGTCTCGTTACTGACCAACTGGTGCGGAGAGTTTTCCTCTCAGGAAGCCCGCAGACTGTTTAGTGAAGCCGGACTGCCCACCTACCGCACGCCGGAAGGTACCATCACCGCATTTATGCATATGGTGGAGTATCGGCGAAACCAGAAGCAGCTACGAGAAACGCCTGCGCTGCCTGACAGCCTGACCTCCAACACCGCCGAAGCGCATAATCTGTTACAGCGGGCGATTGCTGAAGGAGCCACATCGCTTGATACCCACGAAGTGCAGCCGATTTTACAGGCTTATGGCTTACACACGCTGCCAACGTGGATCGCCAGCGACAGCGCGGAAGCGGTACACATCGCGGAGCAAATCGGCTACCCGGTGGCGCTCAAGCTGCGTTCTCCTGATATCCCGCATAAGTCGGAAGTTCAAGGGGTAATGCTCTACCTGCGTACAGCAACAGAAGTGCAGCAGGCTGCCAATGCAATTTTCGATCGGGTAAAAATGGCCTGGCCGCAGGCACGCATTCACGGTTTATTAGTACAAAGTATGGCGAATCGCGCTGGTGCTCAGGAACTTCGCGTCGTCGTTGAACACGACCCGGTATTTGGCCCGTTGATTATGCTGGGTGAAGGTGGTGTTGAGTGGCGACCGGAAGATCAAGCCGTGGTGGCATTGCCGCCATTGAACATGAATCTGGCGCGTTATCTGGTGATCCAGGGGATCAAAAATAAAAAGATCCGCGCGCGCAGTGCACTGCGCCCATTGGATATCGCCGGGTTGAGCCAGCTTCTGGTGCAGGTCTCCAACCTGATCGTCGACTGTCCGGAAATTCAGCGTCTGGATATTCATCCGCTGCTGGCCTCGGCCGGAGAATTTACCGCGCTGGACGTTACGCTGGATATTGCCCCTTTCACGGGCGATAACGAAAGCAGACTGGCTGTACGTCCCTACCCCCATCAGCTTGAAGAGTGGGTGGAGTTGAAGAACGGCGAGCGCTGTCTGTTCCGCCCCATTTTGCCGGAGGATGAACCTCATCTTCAGCAGTTCATTTCTCAGGTGACAAAAGAAGATCTTTATTATCGCTATTTCAGTGAGATCAACGAATTTACCCACGAAGATTTAGCCAATATGACGCAGATCGACTACGATCGGGAAATGGCCTTTGTTGCGGTGCGTTGTAAAGATAATCACGAAGAGATCCTCGGCGTAACGCGGGCAATCTCGGATCCTGATAACGTAGACGCTGAGTTTGCCGTACTGGTTCGTTCCGATCTCAAAGGGCTTGGACTGGGTCGCCGATTGATGGAAAAATTAATTGCCTATACTCGAGATCACGGACTTATACGTTTGAATGGTATTACGATGCCGAACAATCGTGGGATGGTCGCCCTGGCCCGAAAGCTCGGGTTTGTTGTTGACGTCCAGCTCGAAGAGGGAATTGTTGGGCTAACGCTTAATCTGGCCCAATGTGAGGAATCGTGAGTAAGGTACTGGAAATGTTGACCACATTAATGGGTACTGGTGGTATCATTGCCCGCTTATGTCGTCTGCATAGCACAGAGGACCCTTCAATGAACAGAGAAGAAATGCACTGTGATGTTGTCAAAATTTAAGCGTAATAAACATCAACAACACCTTGCCCAACTACCCAAGATTTCTCAGTCAGTTGATGATGTAGATTTCTTTTATGCTCCCGCTAATTTCAGGGAGACTCTGCTGGAAAAAATAGCCAGCGCGACGCGACGGATCTGCATTATTGCGCTGTACCTGGAACAGGATGACGGTGGTAAAGGCATACTTGACGCTCTCTATGCGGCAAAACGGCAGCGTCCTGAACTGGATGTCCGGGTGCTTGTCGACTGGCACCGAGCCCAGCGCGGTCGTATTGGGGCTGCGGCATCCAATACCAATGCTGACTGGTATTGCCGAATGGCGCAAGAAAACCCTGGTATCGATATTCCTGTCTATGGCGTTCCGATTAACACCCGTGAAGCGCTTGGCGTCCTGCATTTCAAAGGCTTTATCATTGATGACAGCGTCCTGTACAGCGGGGCCAGTCTGAACGATGTTTACCTGCATCAGCATGATAAATATCGCTATGACCGTTATCAGTTGATTCGCAACGCGCAAATGGCCGATATCATGTTCGATTGGGTGACGCAAAACCTGATGAACGGTCGCGGCGTTAACCGTCTTGATGATATCAACCGCCCTAAAAGCCCAGAAATTAAAAACGACATCCGCCTGTACCGTCAGGAACTGCGCGATGCGTCATTCCATTTTCAGGGTGATGCTGATAACGAACAGCTTTCGGTTACGCCTCTGGTGGGTCTTGGGAAATCCAGTCTGTTAAATAAGACCATTTTCCATCTTATGCCCTGCGCGGAGCACAAGCTTACAATCTGTACCCCTTATTTCAACCTTCCCGCCATACTGGTGCGCAATATCATTCAACTGCTGCGTGAAGGGAAAAAGGTTGAAATCATTGTCGGTGATAAAACCGCCAACGACTTTTTCATCCCGGAAGATGAGCCATTCAAGATCATCGGTGCGCTGCCTTATCTGTATGAAATAAATCTGCGCCGTTTCCTGAGCAGATTGCAGTATTACGTGAATACCGACCAGTTGATCGTGCGCTTATGGAAAGATGATGACAATACCTATCATCTGAAAGGTATGTGGGTTGATGATAAATGGATGCTGCTCACCGGCAACAACCTTAACCCTCGCGCCTGGCGTCTGGATCTGGAAAACGCCATCCTTATCCACGATCCTAAGCAAGAGCTCACCCCTCAGCGCGATAAAGAGCTGGAGCTTATCCGTACGCATACTACCGTCGTTAAGCACTATCGCGACCTGCAAAGCATTGCTGACTATCCAGTCAAAGTGCGTAAACTCATCCGTCGACTGCGCCGTATTCGTATCGACAGATTAATTAGCCGTATTCTGTAATCAAGACCCCGTCCAGTGACGGGGTTTTTCATATGGAGGCAACGGTGCGCCTGTTCATTCTTATCAGTATCCTTGCCATTTCGGGCTGCAGCCATATGGCTAACGACCAGTGGAGCGGGCAAGACAAAGCTCAACACTTCATCGCCTCCGCCATGCTTGCCGCAGCCGGCAATGAATATGCCCAACATCAGGGCAACAGCCGCGATCGCAGTGCGGCTATCGGCCTGATGTTCTCAGTCAGCCTGGGTGCGTCAAAAGAGCTATGGGACAGCCGTCCCGCTGGGAGCGGCTGGAGCTGGAAGGACTTCGCCTGGGATGTTGCAGGCGCATCTACCGGCTATGCGGTCTGGCAACTGGCACATTACTAGAGGCGCAGACCTTTCCCCTTCCCATGCAGCATTAGCGATACTAAAAACGCAACGACTGCCAGCGCTGTGACGTACCAGAAGAATGTCGTCTCCATACCGACAGACTTCAGGGACAACGCGACATATTCGGCTGAACCGCCAAACAACGCATTGGCCACCGCATAAGATAATCCAACCCCCAGAGCGCGCACCTGCGCCGGGAACATTTCGGCCTTCAGAATACCGCTAATTGACGTATAGAAACTGACGATTAACAGAGCACACATCACCAGAGCAAACGCCATATACGGGGATGTTACGCTTTGCAATGCTGTCAGAATGGGAACAGTGAAAATCGCGGCCAACGCGCCAAAACACAGCATTGAAGTACGTCGGCCAATTTTATCAGACAAGGCGCCGAACAGCGGTTGTACCAGCATGAACACACACAGTGCCGCCGTCATAATCCCGCTGGCTACGTTGGCATGCATACCGGCTGTGTTAACCAGGTACTTCTGCATATAGGTTGTGAACGTGTAAAAACACAACGAACCCGCGGCGGTAAAACCAAGCACCATGACAAAAGCTTTGCGATTACGCCACAGACCTTTCATAGAGCCCGCTTCTTTCAGCGCACGAACGTCCTGTTTCGAGGTTTCATCCAGTTGGCGACGCAGCCATAGCGCAACAATAGCCAGCACGGCGCCCAACGCAAATGGAATACGCCAACCCCATTCTCTGAGCGCTGAGTCTTCTAACGTGTGCTGTAATATGACCACAACCAGCAATGCCAGTAACTGTCCGCCGATTAACGTTACGTACTGGAATGAAGCATAAAAACCTTTCTTACCTTCAACGGCGACTTCACTCATATAGGTCGCGCTGGTTCCGTATTCACCACCGACAGATAACCCCTGGAATAGCCTGGCCAGCAGTAATAGCGCAGGCGCCCAGGTACCGATAGTTTCATATCCCGGTAGACAAGCGATCACCAACGATCCCATGCACATCATGCAAACGGACAGCAACATGGACTTTTTACGCCCGTGCTTATCTGCGATACGGCCAAACAGCCAGCCTCCAATTGGTCGCATCAAGAAGCCAGCGGCAAAAACGCCGGCGGTTTGTAAGAGTTGTGTGGTGGTATTTCCTGATGGAAAAAAGATATGAGCAAAATAAAGAGAGCAGAATGAATAGATATAGAAATCAAACCATTCGACCAGATTTCCTGATGATGCTCCGACAATCGCCCATATACGACGACGGGTATCGCCGTCTGACAGCGCCCCGTTCTCAGTTACACTACTATCAGCCATTAGAATTGTACCCCTGCCAACGATCGCGTGAATTTATCAATGATGGTTGTGTGTTTTTTAGTGAATAGAATGTTATGCAATTGTTATATATTATTGTGCGGTAAAGATCACGATTTTAATTAGCAAAGAAAGGATTCAGATATGTTCGAGGGAGAGATCCGTGTAGTAGATCGAGACAGTGTGCTTTTGTTGGTCGATTAAGGCTGTTACGTCGAATCCGGCAATGTACCGCCGCGTTGCCTGATGCGCTACGCTTATCAGGCCTACAAAATACGTTCAGCCCAGCCCCTGCAGGCCGGATAAGGCGGCACGCCGCATCCGGCGGTTTTCATCCCGCACTGACGCAAAAAAGCCCATCCGGCAGGATGGGCTTCTTCACTTTAATTGATGCCTGGCAGTTTATGGCGGGCGTCCTGCCCGCCACCCTCCGGGCCGTTGCTGCGCAACGTTCAAATCCGCTCCCGGCGGATTTGTCCTCCTCAGGAGAGCGCTCACCGACAGACAACAGATAAAACAAAAGGCCCAGTCTTTCGACTGAGCCTTTCGCTTTTATTTGATGCCTGGCAGTTCCCTACTCTCGCATGGGGAGACCCCACACTACCATCGGCGCTACGGCGTTTCACTTCTGAGT